>NZ_MCYD01000700.1:0-11564 GCF_002876325.1 Vibrio sp. 10N.261.52.A1 | reverse complement strand
TTGTTATTGCCCCTGATGCTTATGTGTCTGCTCGGGGGAAAGCCAATATTAAACACATTAGTTCGAGGCTACCTTTTTTACTCGACTTGATGAATGTGTGTGTTCATACCGGGATGACTATCGAATCGAGCCTGGAATACTTAGCTAAGGAACTTCATTCTATTGATAGCAATCTTGCTCATGTTGTCCGAGTTACGGTGGAACGTTCACGCCTTGTTGGTTTGGAAAAGGCGCTAGAGGAGTTTTACGACCTTGTACCAACCAGTGAATCGCAAAGCTTTGTGATGACCATGGTGCAGAGCTTGCAGTTTGGTTCATCTGTAGGCCCTGTGCTGGCAACGCTAGCGACTGATATCAGAGAATTGAACATGATGGATCTGGAAGAAAGAATTGGGAAGATGGGGGCAAAAATGTCCATCCCTCTGATTGCTTTTATCATGGTTCCTATTGTTGTTCTCATTGCTGCCCCAGGTATTTTAAGGATGTTGATGTGATTAAAAAGTATTTATTTATCACTGTGCTCTTCGCTTTACTTTCTGGTTGTACAACAGTGAATAATCAACTTGAGACCAAAGAACAACTACTCATAGGGGCCGGCGATTCGCAGAAACTTATCGAGTTCTACAAAGCAAACATACAGTCTGACCCTATATATAAAGTAAAACTCGTTAACCTGTATTTAGACCTAAAGGATATCAAGTCGGCGGAGCTATATCGCAATACCTATAGCGAGAGCAACCTTGATAACCCGGAATACATACTAACTAATGCTCGAATTTACTATCAGAAAAAGAACTTTGAACGCGCGCTAGAAGAGCTAAATAAATACCGCGACGAAGGAGGTACCGAATATGAGTATCAACTTTTAACCGGAAAAATTTTGGCTCAGCAGAAGCAGTTTGTCCAAGCCATCGAACACTTTGAAGAGAGTCGTAAACAAGGTGCATCTGATAGAGAGGCCGGTAATAACATTGCCGTGGTGAAAATAATGCAGGCTGATTATTTAGGTGCGACGGACATTTTATATGACCTATACCTTTCGAATCCTAATGATCAAAGAGTGAGCTCTAACTTGATTCTTTCTTCAGTTAAATCTCAAAGGCCAGATATCGCGCTCGAGGTTTTGAAACATTCAAATAGTGATGAACAAGCGCGTAAGCAACTTAAAGCGTTAATGATGTCAATATCTAAAAGCGGAGGGAAGAATATCGTGACACAGTCAAAAATAGAGATGGAACAGCAGCTTATTGGCCCTCAAGTGAATTCAGGTGGTTTTGTTGCCCCAACATCACGTGTGAGCAAGCTTGATGCTACCAAAGACTTTCAAGCGTCTAAACACAGTGTCGGTGGTTCTGTACTTGATCCTAGAAAGCTTAAACCAAACGCAAAGCCTATTTATCGCGTACAAGTTTTGGCAACGTACACTGCAATTCCTTCAGACTTTTTGAATTATTTGAAAACAAACTATGGCGCTGTGTATTCCTATACACATGGGCTGTGGAAGCGCTACTGCATAGGTGATTTCAATGACCTGGATGAAGCCAAGGCGTTTCTGAATAGCATTGATATTAAAGGAGCATTTGTTGTTGATTACACCAAGAAAAGGTATGTCCGTTTATGAGATCGTTTAAACGTAAGCAAAAGGGAGCATTAACGGTTGAAGTCGCTATGGGTATTCCAATTTTCCTCGCGATTGTCTTCGGGTGGGTTGAGATCTGTATTTTGACGTTTTCAATGAGTATGACTGACCACGCATTAACAACGGCAGTGATGAGAACCAAAAAAGCGGGTGACTCGAGTAGTAGTCAATCGATTAACTACGGGCAAATGATCAAAGATGAGTTGGACAAAGCCGGTGGAGCGTTATGGAGCAACGTCGTCAAAGAGGGTAGCGTCATCATTCATGTGAACTATTTCCGAGACTACGAAGGTTTTTTGAAATGCACGGACAACTATGCCTCTGCAGATAAGTGTCCGGATAAGAAAGATGAACCAGAAGACATGGCACTTGCAGTTTACGCTTTGGAATACACTTACGATCCCATTGTGTCTATTTGGTTCCCAGATATGCCGATAAAGCGCGAAGTTATTACGATCCAAGAGTATGAAAGATGCTCTTTCAAAATTGGTCAGGGGGCAGGTTGTGCAAGTTAAACAAAAAGGATCGTTTGCGGTTGAACTAGCGATGGTGCTTGTCTTTGCTTCTGGCATTTTCTTAGTTGTAGTGAACCACATGCTAGCGATTAACAAGAAAGGCCAATTGGACAGAGCTACATATTCAATGACCACGATTTTCGCAGAGCGGAAGCAGTTATTTAACGCCAAGATGGATATTTGCGCAGGTGATTGCAGGAAAACAGAACATAACGCCTTTGCAATTGCTTCGGCTTCGATGAAGCGGATGATTCCGAACTTTGACAAAACCAAATTCGGAATGCGAATTGATGAGATAAGGCTCGAAGAGGCTGCCGTTTCTGGAGGTAAATTGAACTACCGAAGGGTTCAAAAGACGCTAACCAAAGGAAACATACAAGGTTGTGACTTTCCTGACATGAGCGATATCACCAAAGAAAAAGCGATTGAAATGCTTCCCGTCACTTCCAGAGGGCGCAGATTACCCATGTATCAGGTTTCATTGTGCTACGAAATCCCAACAAACCTGATTGGTATCGCGAACGGTGAGGTTTTCCGTCTTGTGAGTTCTTCTTATTCATTTGCGAGGGTTTAAGGTGCGTTCAATAAAAAGAAATAACGGAGTCGCGGGTATTTTGTTCGTCGGCCTGTTACCGATGATGGTTATTTTTATGGCGTTTTCGATGCAGATGTCGCAACAGATGCTTGCACATACAAGGTTACTGGAAGCGGCAGAGGTAGCTAGCCTAGCGCTTATCGCAAGCCCTAGAGAGGATGAAGAGAACAACGTTAAGTATGCACGCTACTTAGTGGATCGTTATGTTGTCGATAATACAGATGATGTCGATGTAGCGGTGTATACCAGTATATGTGAGTACAAGGATGGTTGTGTACAAGCAAGTGGTGAGCTCGCACCGTTCAGCGACTTTGTGGTGAGGGCGACGGCCAAATACACGTCTTGGATTGCATACGAAGACGTGAATTTAAAGCCTGAGTTTTCAGTCAGTGGCCGAGCTGTGACGCGCAAATATCTTCCTCAGCCAGTAGACGTTTACTTTATTGGTGACTTCAGTGGTTCTATGGGTAACCCATGGAAGAACGGAAAAATGAAGTTAGATGTCGTGAAAGAAACCATTAAGCGAGTCGTCGATGACATTGAGGAGTTTAATTCGGAGGAAAAAAGCCGAGTTGCTTTGCTCGGGTACAACCCGCTCCATGTTAAACAATCTGACGAGATAGTAAGACTTAACGCTTATGGCTATCGTGCTTCATGGCGAAAGAAACATGCTTATGACTACGCTCGGAACTCTCCTGCGACAACGGTTAGACGAATGTTTGATGAACCAACCTTGTATAACGAGATTATAGAGCCATCGCATGGAATGAGTCGATACGAAGTAGAGCGACTTTATAAGCGAAACAATGATTTTGATGATTACTTCAAGTTTTACGATATTCCACTGACTGAGGATTATGACAATTTTCGAGCTCAGTTAATGAGTGCTCAGTTGAAAGCTGGTGGAGGTACCTCTTCTTGGAACGGAATCATTGCTGCAGCACAAGAAGCCAATAAGGCGACTAACCTTAACCCTGAACAGGTGTTTATTGTGTTATCCGATGGTAGCGATAGCGACGAAACCTACTTACAGAAATTGGTGGATCGGGGGTTATGTAAAAAGCTGCGCTCAACCATTTCAGCTAAAAGAAATCGTTTCCAGAGTAATGCACCAACTGAAGCTGAGAAAACAAAAGTGACAATGGGTGTTATTGGTATCAACTATCGCGTCCAAGCAAGTGATGGCTTTGGAGACTGCTTCGGCAAGAAAAACATTTATCACGCCAAAGATGGTGAAGATGTGTACAAGTATATTTTGAATTTGATTAATGAAGAAACAGGAAAACTTAAGGATTAACATGAGATACCTAGTGATTATTTCTATGATGCTGCTCTCTCCAGTTGGCTATGCGAATTGCTTGGGCAATGTCGATGAATATATAACATCGACCAAGTTGGTCTCTTCTCATGTTGTGACGACTCAAGTAACGGGTAGATTGTTAGAGCGTGATGAAATACCGCAGAATGAGCTACTCAATAAAGAGAGTGAGGTGATCCAAATCGCGGCTCAAGACGATGTGTGTTTCTATGACAAAGCGACACAATCTCTAGTACTTAATTATCCAATCAACGTGTATAAGTTGGATGAAAGTCATAAACAAGTACTGGAACAATACCTAAGCTTAGTCGACGATAAATCAAAGATTTTTATTGAAGGCCATGCTGACAGTCTTGGTAGTGAAAGCTACAACAAAGCGCTTTCATCACGTCGTGCGGGGCAAGTGACTAGCTATTTAAAGGAAGATCTTCGCCAAGGAACTCGCATCGTTGAATATGCGTATGGCGAAAGCGCACCCATTTGTAAGGTTGCGGACAACAAGGCAACAGGTTGCAATCGACGAGTTGTCATCACCGTTAAGTCATAATGGGCTTTGTTTTCATTGTCTGTGTTTATATTCTCTGGGCTGCAGCCTTGAGTGGTGTATAACGAAACTCAAATAAAACAAAAGGGAGCCAATGTTGGCTCCCTTTTTAGTCTTATTATATCTGTGAATCACTACACCACTAAGCAACTAAACCATAGGTTCTGGTTGATCTTGAATTGACTCTGAGGGAGTAAGATATTCGCACAGCTCTTCGTATGGGATAGGGCGTGAGAAGTAGTAGCCTTGCATCAAATCACAGCCGCAAGCTTTGAGGATAGCAAAGTGTTCGCTTGATTCCACACCTTCCGCTAACACCACCATTCCGAAGTTCTTACCGATAGCAATGATGTTTTGCACCATGGTTAGCGACTGCTGGTCTACTGCAATATTCTCAATGAAGCTTTTATCGATTTTAAGCTCGTCGATAGGCAGTGCTTTCAACATACTCAATGATGAATAGCCAGTACCGAAATCATCTAAAGAGATCTTAATGTGGTTCTGTTTGAGGCCTTCGAAAATTGGTTTCACTAACGTGACATCTTCAATGAACAAGCTTTCAGTGATTTCTAGTGTCAAACAGCTTGGTGAGAACTGGTATTTCTCAAGTGTTGCTAACAGGTGTTCAGAGAACGATTTATGAGAGAACTGGCGCACCGAGATGTTGATCGATAACCCGATCTCTTGCTCGGTCGTTCTATGCAAATGAGCGATTTGCATAATACTTGACTCGATTATAAACGTGCCGAGTTTATGCATTAAGCCAGTGCTCTCCGCGACGGGGATAAACACATCGGGTGGAACAAAACCTAACTCGTCATCAACCCAGCGCACAAGAGCCTCAACACCGTCAATACTCTCATCTGTCCGTACTAAAGGTTGGAAAGCCATGAATAGTGTTTGCTTCTCGATAGCGATACGCAACCTCTGTTCGACTTTCATTTTGTAGAGGTGAGCGTCTTGCATTGCCGTCGTGAAAATGCTGTATGAGTTTTGCTGCTGTTTGGCTTTGTACATTGAGATATCGGCAGAGCGAAGCAGGCTATCAAGATCTTTACCATGCTCAGGGAAACGTGCAATGCCGATGCTACAGCCTAATAGGAACTGAGAGTTTTGCACTTCATAGGGTTGAGAAAGCACCTCAATGATACGCTCTGCGAGTCGTTTAATTTCAGACTCACTGGTTATTGGAGTTAAGGACAGAAACTCGTCGCTCGATTCACGCACCAATAGGCTCAATCGAGAGCGGAATCGCATTAAACGCAACGCTATTTGTTTAAGAACCTTGTCACCAAAGTCATGCCCATGCGTATCGTTGACGCATTTAAAGTTATCGATATCGATGAACAGCAGTGAGAATTGCTCGGACTCACTTGCAACCCATTTATCGATGTTCTTACGCATGTATAAACGGTTTGGCAGGGTAGTGAGAGGGTCGTGGTTCGCTTGGTAGATCAGTTGGCTACGAGTACGCTGCTCATTTTTGGCGATAGACTTAACCAAAATGTAGAACCCACACTGGAGCAAAATAAAAATAATGAAAAGAATGCCAAATTCTTCGATAAAGACGGTATCGACGTGTGCAAGGTCGGTGCGACCAACGACCCAAAGCTTATAATCTGGTAGGTACTTAGCGCTCAGTAGAGAGCGGAATTTATTATCACTGACAAAAAATGAGTAGGTCTCTTTTCCCGTTTTCGCTTCTTGCACAGTAGCGCTGATTTGCTCTGAAAAGTTAGTGCTCACGCGCTGTAGCAGGTCACTGTCTACTGGTTTTAAGTAAGCATCAAGAGACTCGATGTCACTAGAAAAGAACTGACGGTAGTGGTCTTGTCTGAGCAAGGTGAGTGTATTGAAACTTCCAGCATGTGCGTTGTTTTCAAATACTATGGTGCTATCTAAGCGCAAGCCCGCAGTCATCACGGCATCAATGGTTTTACCGTCCACTGAAATCGATTTTCTTAACGGGATGACTAGGCTATCTAGAGATTTTTGAAAATAGGTACGCCCTAGAACCATCTTGTCACTTGAAAGCGCTTCTAGAAAGGAGTCTCGAGTTTGTGGTAGCTCAAGTAAGTTGTCTTGGTCTGCCAGTTTAAGGTTTGAGCTAACAGACAGGTAGTCGCCCTCAGTGTTCAGCAGGCCGAATGCAGCAATCGCTGGATGAGTCTCAAGCAGCTTATCCAATATGGGACGAATTTGAATTGCGGCGGTACGAGTGAAGTCAGACTGTTGGGCCAATTGGTGTCCAACGACTTCTAAGAGTGCCTCTTGGCTTGTGAGTAATGAACTGACCGAGCTAGAAAACAGCTCCACTTGAATATGCTGCTGCTCAATGAAGTCTTCTCTATTTGCTTGCCATTTTGTTACACCTAGCACAGTGAAAAGTATCAAGGTGAGCAGTACGACTAGAGCGTACAGCGACCAGATATTTTTCTTAAATAGAGCCATGGAATGCCTTTTTTGGTTACGACTTTGAACAGAGTGCACGAGACAAACTATTGAGCGCCAATATGATGTATTAAGTTTGTAAGACACATCGATAATGACTAATGATTAAATAGTGTAACGACTATGTATCGGGATTCTTGAGTAAAAAATTAACATTCATATCAACAATAACGCTTAGTGTTTGATTAATCGAAGTTTATTGTTGGTTCATTGCTGGGAGTTTAGCCGAGAGCCGTTACGATATAATAACAAAGAGCTTACCCATGTTAGGAGTAAGCTCATTATGCATGCGGAGTATATTCTAATAGTGGCAGTAAGCGAAGTTGAATTACTGGTTTGTTACGGCGATAGGCAGGCTTTCGTTAGCGCCCCATTCTGTCCATGAGCCATCGTAAACTCCCATTTCACCCGAGTATCCCGCCAATTTTGCGGCTAATAAAATGATGCAGGCAGTCACACCTGAACCACAGCTAAAGAACATCGGTTGAGTTGGTGTTAAGTCCAACGTAGAAAATATCTCTACAAGCTCGCTTTGTGGTTTCAACTTACCGTTGTTCAGCACTTGTGCGAATGGTAGACAAACTGAGTTTGGAATATGTCCGCTGCGTAATCCAGCTCTTGGTTCAGGCACTTCTGAATCAAAACGAGCTTGAGATCGTGCATCCAGAATATTGGCACTCTTGCTCTCTGAATAGCTTAGGACTTGCTTGGCATCCACAAAGTAGTTGTCTTGAATGTTGCCTGCGAAATTGCCCGGCGTGACTTCAGCTCTGTACGATGTGTCTGTTGCGTAACCCGCATCAATCCATTCAGGTAAGCCGCCATCTAAGATGTAAACATCCTGATGTCCCATCGCCATAAACATCCACCAAGCGCGAGGCGAAGCGAAAGTCCCCGAGTTGTCGTATACAACAATCGTGCTGTCTTGATTGATACCGATTTCACGTGCACGAGTGTTGAAGTGTTTTTCGGAAGGGAACATGTGAGGAAGTAGGGTATGTTTGTTGCTGAAGTCTTTGTCGTAGTCGAAACGAATTGCTCCAGGAATCATTTGCCCTTTGATCTTTTCAGACTCACTTGGAATTTGAAATTCGATGCTGGCGTCTAGGATGATGATGTTGTCTTGCTCTAACAAACGTTGTTGAAGTTGTTCTGGTGAAATGAGTGGCTGATTCATTCTTATTGTATCCATTCTTATTGTAGTTATAACTGTTGTTATATCGGCGGCTAAGGTGCGGCTCTACAGTGGATAAACTGATAGCTGCTTTGTCCGGTGATTTGGTTACTTAATGTATCAAGCGAGACAACAGAATCAATAGGGCATTCTGTGGTCGGTGCAATGGATACGCGAAATACACTGTTATCTTGAGTTTGAACAGTAAGATAACGTCTGTGTCCATCTAATGATTGAGTGAGTGTATTCGAAATTACTTTGGCTTCAATACGTTGCCCCGTCTGTGACGTCAGGGGGAAATGGGTAAGGGCAACTAATACGCCTACACCGCACATTAAGATAAATAGACCTATTTTTAACTGTTTCATGAGAGTAAGTCTTTGAAGGTTATCTTGAAAATATAAGTTAGATTCGAAGTAAAATGAATGAACTCTAATCAGATAATTTTCATTGTTATTGGTTTGGAGCGATCAAAAAAGTGAGCATTGCTGCTCACTTTTGGTTGTAGTTATTCGAAGCTAAACTTTCATTACCACACGATCTGAGAGTTGCTGCTCGATACTACTTTTTGTAGAGGTGGCTGCCCGTCGTAAAACCAAATCTCAACGAGAAGTGAATCGTGGCTGACTGGGCTCGCGAAATTAGAGGCGAACACACCATTGTTTAATGATCCTGCAATCACTTTGCTTGAGTAGTCTGGTTTCAATGTCGAGTCGTCACGAGTACTAAAACGGCTATACACGGTAACAAATGAACGGCCTGTTGAAATACTACTGATATCGATGTCGATATCAAACTGCTCTACAGAGCTGTAATCAAAACCATCGGGTACCACTAAATCACTCATAGTATAAGTTGGTTCCGCTGCTGCACTGGCTACTGGAGACGGTGATGGCGTTGCAGTTACTGGCGTTGCAGGTGTCGCCGGTGATGATGGTGAAGGAGAAGCCGTGCTGCCCCCACCGCCACCTCCGCCCCCACCACAACCTGCTAGTAGGAGTGGGCCTGTAGCTAAAACTACGGTCATTGTTTTCTTTATGTTCCAAGAGCTTTGTGCAGACATATTATTTTCCTTAGAGAGGTTGCTTCTCAACTCAACGTTATGATGTTCGCGATTATGTTTATCTTTGATACTCATGACGTCTCTCCTTATGGCTCGTAACATTGGTTGTCTGCTGGTGATGTGTACCAAGTTTGGTTATTGTCACCACCTGACTCTGCCCATTGCTTAAACTCTGGGTAAGCAGTTACGATATCCACGTATTCTTGTGGCCATTCCCACTCTTCTGTTGACGTGATAATCAGTGCCCAAGGGTGGTTTTCTGCTGTTTTGAAATATTTACCTGTTGCCGGGTCGCTATCGTCAACACCGATTCCGGAATCAAATAGGTTCACTGTGTCAAAGGCCTCGGTTGGTGCTTGGTCTGGCAAGTGAACTTCCCAACTACGTCCTGGGTGCATCGGTAGGTTGTCGCCGTGATAGTAGCCCGGTGTTGCAAAAATGAAGGGGTCGTAAGGCATGTCTGTCCACGACGCAGTACTCACACCGTCGCCTGATAAGTTGATACCGATTTGGAATGCGAACTGTTCATCTTCTTTACAAGCGTTGCTTGTACGGTAGAAGGCGCATGAAGTATTCGCTTTTTCAGACAAGTCTTCAGCGGCGATAAAGATAGCTTCACTACGACCGTCTTCCATACCTAAATCGGTGAATACGCCATTGTGTTTCATGTATGAGTTAACGGTATCTACCGAGCTTGGTGCAAGGTTTGGTAGGCGAATCGCAAAGCCATTTTTGTAGGTTGCCCCCACAGCCGCTAGGCGACCATCGATGGTAGACTTAACAACCTTACCGTCTTTTAAGATCTCAGTGATGCGATACATGATAACGGCATCATTCATGTCATAGTCGGCTTTATAAGGCCAATTGTCTTCATACGCTAGGGTGGCGTAGCCAGAAGCACTTGGGAAGTAACGAGCCGTTGCGCCATCATTAAGAACATCGATTTGAATATCGACCACCTCACCAGAGGTAGAACCACCAAAGTAGCTCAGGTTAGTTTGTTGGCTGAATCTGAATCGAGCCCAAGTGGTACCCGTTAAGGCATTAATATCGACATTTAAGAATAATTCGTTCTCACCGGCCGCCAATAAATAATCGGTAAAGACTTGTTCGTTGGCGCCGTCGAAGCTGCCGTCTTGGTTCCAATCTATCCAAGCTGAAAGGTAACCTGTTGTTGAAGCTTCAATAACAACTTTTGAGTCCAATCCGGCTTCAAGTCCTGTAACGAAGCCGATACCACCGTTAACCCATTCGTCATCAATACCGACGCTTTCATCGGATTGTGGAGAAACGTACCCATCCAGATCTGCATCTGGTGCATCTGTCCCTAGCCATGTGACACCATCAAGCTCATGTCGAGGACCATTACTCGCTAGTAGAGTTAGGTAGCTGTCTGGCGCGTCACCGAAGTCGATGTTTGAATCTTCATCAACAACAGGTGCGTTGGCACAACGAGCACCATCGTTTTGACCAGAAGCTGGGCCATTCGAAACAAATTCAACGGCTGGAACAATACCTGCCGCGATATTGGCAGCGTTGTCTGGAGACAGGTTGATACGGTAAATTTTACCGTCTTGATTTCGCGATACGTAGTAGTAGCCATTGACATCAAAATAGCCAGCACCGAACGTACCTAACTCGCCGGTGTCGCCGATGTAGGTCTCGGCACCAGTTGTAGGGTTGAAGCTGTATAAGCCACCAGAGTTATTATCGATACCATATAGAGAGCCATCGCTTGGGTGGAAAGCGAAATCAGTTAATTTCACTGTTGCTGGGCTGCCTGCGATTTTGTTAACGGTAACTGTCGCATTTGGATCAGAATCTAAAGGTGATAGATCAACCGTGAAGAGCCCTTTACCTGTGCGGTACAGGTAGTAAACATGATCGTAAACGTCACCCACATAGAAGGTATGGTCTGTTGGCAGTCCACTGGTGTTGATGACTTCTGCTTGGAAATCCTTGCCTAGGCGCACCAAACGTTTGTTGGTGGTGTCATAACCGTATATGTATCTGTCTTCGAAATCAAAACCGACACCGTTAATGTTAGCGTTCATCCCCGTGTCGTCTTCGAGAAGGGTCGTTGAACCAGTCACTAGATTAACGCCCCAAACTTGCACAGGGGTGGATTGAAAAAGGTATGCCTTACTCGGGCAAGTATCGAATGGCGCTGCGTTGGCGACTAGGGGTGCACTTAATAGCAAACTTAACGTTGTAATTCTCATATCTACATCCTTGTGATGGAAGGTCTAGATACTTGATCAAGTA
>NZ_MCYD01000699.1:0-2998 GCF_002876325.1 Vibrio sp. 10N.261.52.A1 | reverse complement strand
GAATAATGTTGAGGGTCAATACTATGAAGTTATCGATGAAGAAGTCATTGTTATTAGCAATGTCGGCATGTGTTTTTTCCAATGTAAGTGTTGCTGCCATTAATGGTGACTATCATGTGGTCGACGATGATCTGACGGCTGATCATAATGAAAGCAATGGTGTACCAATGCCTTTTTACGCTAACGGAAGAATGCAGTCAAAACTCAGCGTTTCTGTTTCTTTTGCGGATAGCTACGGCAGACCAGCGACCGTATCTAAGAGTGACTTAGAGGGGGCGATATCATTTTACCTAAAGAATAGTGGGCAGGAGTTAGGCAAAGATAAAGATTGTAGTTACGGAAGAGGTTGTTGGGGATACACGTTGAATCCAAATGACTACTCTCACCAAATGGGCAGCAGTTACGGTTACTCGAAGACCCTTCCTACGTCTCGTGTTTCAGCAAGTGATACTAAATTAACCGCTTGGGTTTACAGCAACGAAGTCGCTCAATACCGTGAAGTGTGTATGAAGGTTAAGTTCGATGCCGGAAGCCAGTATGACAACAATTACTACGATAGCTGTGCCTTCCCGAATGAAAGCAGTGCGTTCTACCAAAGCGTGCAGCCTAAGTCTTACAGCGCGGCTGACTTTTCTGAGCTTGGGGAAGGCGAATTGGTGTGGGAAGAAGCCAACGCCGACGGGTTCTATTTTGATAAAGCAGAGATGCGTAACTTTTATGTGACACCGAAAGATACGTCCGTTCAGCTGGTTCAGGTTGCTATGGATAACTTTGACGAGTCAGATAGCGATAAAGTGTTCCTAAACGATGAATGGCTGGGCTGCTACTCAGATTGCCCAGACGATAATCGCTCTGTGAAAGGTTATATATTTGTTCCAGGTTCAGAGCGCAAAGTCTCTGACGAGTATGTCTGGAATAGTGCTGCTGGTGAAGGCCGAACTGCTGTGTGGCGTGTTAACCAACAGCTGAGATCAGTGACTCTTAGCAAGCTGTTATATTCGAACAACGGAACGTCAAACAACGATTCGCAAAAAGAGTACCGATTTACTGTATTCGACCAATACGGTAACAAGGGACCATTGAAGCTTATTTATCCTCAAAGTGAATTTACTGGTGGTGGTCAGAAGTGGGATTACACCCTTTGGACCCTAGTTAGCCAATAACACTCGAACAAAACAGAGTTAGCTCAAGCACTTGAGCTAACTCATCCACTTTAGGGGAAATTTATGTCTAATTGGACTTCAAATGCTTTTAACTTTGATAGTTTTTGTTCGGGCGGTGTAGACCAAAGGACCAGAAGCTACTCATACCAAATCTTACTTGGCTCTCTTATTGGTAACTGGCTCAAGGGACCAAACCTCGATATCTCCATTCAATTCTCACCATACTCAGCAGATAACCTTGGTTTTGGTAAAGGCTGGAAGTTAAATCTTCCGAGATACGATATTGAAAATAAACAACTCTATCTGGCCAATGGACAATCCTATCGTGCTGAATTAAATGCCAATCTAGAAATGAGTATTCGTTACAAAAAGTTGCTCGATTTTTCGGTATCGTCTAGTGCGAATGGTTACGAAATTACTTATAAAAATGGCCGTACTGATATCTTAGATAAAGATGGTGACATCATTAAGGTAGTTCAAAGTAATGGACATGCTCTCTACTTTTCTTGGCTCAATGTGGGCGGCAAGAAGCGCTTGGACAAAGTTTGGGACGACAGAACAGATAAGCAAACGGCACTACTGTGGATTGAATATGTGAGCGCAGGTCGCGTCAATATTTTTACCAATCTTGGCAGTACCCACGAGGCCTTTTTTGGTCTTACGCTAAATAACAGTAAGTTGGTTAAGTGTGACTTACCTGAGCGCGCCGGTAGCTATAGCTTTGGTTATCTAAACATTGGTACATACACGCTAATTGAGAAAGTGGTTCATCCTTGTGGTTTAACGGAAAGTCTGCGATACAAAGCTAATGGTATTCGAATTAATTCGATGACCTATTTACCTGCGGTGACTGCTCATGATGTGCTGACTCTCAACTCTCCCATCATTACGACAACCTATGACAGTATTGGTACCGATAGTCGTAATTTTATGGGGTACGGATCGCCTGGTGGCGAGTTGAGCGAAGGGCTTGATAATTTGCTGGAGCGTGGCAGAGCGTACAGCTATCGCGTACAAAAAATTGAAAATGGCTCTATTGTCACGGCTCAAACCTACAATCAATTCCACTTGCTTGTTGAAGAAGCTCGACACGTCGATGGCAACCTGGTTCATTTGAAAAGGTTGGATTACCCCGCCATTGATAATCAAGAGTTCTCCGCTCAACCCGCTCAGTACTCATTGATTAGTAAAGAGGAGCAGGTTTGGTTCTCTGGATCGGACAGCCAAGCTCAAAATAGATTCTGGGACTATGACGAATACGGCAACATGCTTAGGTTTGTCGACGAGAATAGTATTACAGAACACTATGAATACTATGCTAAAAATGGAGAGGCGGGCTGTCCTGCATCACCAACGGGCATGGTTAATTTCGTTAAATCTCGCACGTTAGACAATGGCTCTGAACAAAGAGTGATTGCTTACCAGTATGCTTCTCTAGAGGGGTTAAATGGTCAGCGAGACGTAGTGCTGAGCCTAGAAGAGGATACACAACGTTACCAAACTCATTACGCCTATCAAACTGATACTAGTGACACCTATTCATTTAGCCGACTGGCTTCGGTACAAAATGACATTCTTCACCCTAACGGTGTCTATTCTGCTACTTCACGTTATCAGTATGCATTGGATAATGATGTTCTTGAAGAACACGAAGAACTGACTTGCCATGATAATACGAAAACCAATCTTGTTGTTGGTCACTACCTTGATATTGGTGAGTTAGCGCGACACGTCGACTCTGATGGTGTCAGCTGTTCATTTGCTTATGACAAGCTTCGAAGAACCACCGAAGAGCGAATTGAAGGAAGTGCGTCCCGTTCGTACCAATATATTGT
>NZ_MCYD01000698.1:995-23984 GCF_002876325.1 Vibrio sp. 10N.261.52.A1 | reverse complement strand
ATCGCCAGGCTTTAAATTATGAACGACTTGTCAGCGACGACAAGTAGTCCACTGCGGAGTGGTAGTTCAGTTGGTTAGAATACCGGCCTGTCACGCCGGGGGTCGCGGGTTCGAGTCCCGTCCACTCCGCCACTTATTCGATAACCTCGCCTAGTGCGAGGTTTTTTCGAATCTAAAGTACAAAAAGTTTTAGGGGTGTAGCTCCAATTGGCAGAGCAGCGGATTCCAAATCCGCGTGTTGGGAGTTCGAATCTCTCCACCCCTGCCACATTAAAAGGCTCTAGCAGAAATGCTAGAGCCTTTTTGCTTTTTACCGGTCTAAATTCCAGTCAGTTATTCCCTCGTTCCGCTAATTCTGATGAGGTAATGTAAGTGCTTACTTATCTCAGCCTCTTTTATTAATAGCCAAAGCACAAACTTCATTTCTTTATGAGAATTATTCTCAATATTTTGTTACATTTTGGTCGTTACTACTAAAAGGTTGCAAATATGGATATCTCTCGTCGTAAATTTATTCAATCATCTCTCGCTATATCTGCACTCACAGTTCTCCCTGCTTGTTCTATGAAGCGATCGGTTGATGAGAAGGGAGGGTATGTTTATGACTTAACTGCTGAGCCTTCGACTGCTGAAATTGTACCTGGGTTTACTACTAACGTTTTGGGGTTCAATGGTCAGATCCCTGCGCCAACAATTCGTTGTCGACAGGGCGAAAAAGTTACGATTCGCTTCACCAATAAACTATCAGAACCAACCACAATTCATTGGCATGGATTAAGAATCCCTATCGAAATGGATGGTGTGCCTTTCTTGAGCCAGCCACCAATTATGCCCGGTGAAACGTTCGTCTATGAGTTTACGCCACCGGATGCGGGTACGTTCTGGTATCACCCACACATGAACAGCGTTAAACAGCTTGGTATGGGCTTGGTCGGCCTAATTGTTGTTGAAGAGAGCGATTCAGTTCAGTTCGATGAAGAGCATGCTTTGATGCTTAAACATTGGCATCTCGATAAACAAGGTCAGTGGAAAGATTTAATGGTCCCGCGTCTTAGCGCTCGTATGGGCACTCCAGGAGAGTGGAGTAGTGTTAATGGAGCACATGAGCCTACTTATCAGTTAAAGCAACACGCAACGACTAGGCTTCGTATCGCCAATGTCGATAATACAATCACCTATCCTATCGCTGTTGAAGGTGCTGAGGCATGGGTTATTGCTATAGATGGCAACCCAGTAAAGACACCTTACAAGTTGACTGAACATAAAATCGGTCCAGGTATGCGAGTTGACATAGGACTGATTGCTCCAAAGGCTGGCAAGCGAGTGAATGTTCTGCAAATGAAGGGACGTTTTCCTTTTTCCTTGTGTGAATTTGAAGTCGTAGATTCCACGCTCATAGAAGGCAAAGCACTTCCTTTGTTGCCTCTGAATCCAGTACCTGAGTTAGATCTCGCTAATGCAGAAGAGATCGATTTTGTGTTTGAGTGGGAAGGGGCGGTGTCGCCGGTTTCTAAAGATGGGAAATCTATGCCTAAGTTTTGGCTGACAAATAAAAGAGCCTGGGAAGGAATGAGTAAAGACAATATTCCAGCTCCACTCGCTACATTAGAGTTAGGCAAAACCTATATATTCGATCTTAAGAATGTTACCCAATACCATCATCCAATCCATATTCATGGTCATACGTTCACGGTACTTGAGTTAGATGGCAAAAAGGTTGAAGAACCTTTTCATACAGATACCGTGTTACTTGGAAAGAACGGTCGAGCTAAAGCGGCATTTGTGGCAGATAACCCCGGACGTTGGATGTATCACTGTCATGTGATTGAACATATGAAAACAGGACTGATGGGTTATATCGAAGTTAAGTGACACCTGTAACGTTTAATATTTGCGCATACATTCTTAGTTTCCACCCTCGCTTTTATTGGCGTTAAAGCTAGAATATAGGGATTATTGTTTGGGAGGATTCATGGGTCAGTTATCTATTCTTGGTTTTATCGCTATTGGTGGCGCTTTTGGTGCTTGTTCACGTTATCTGATTTCCGAGTTATGCGTAGTGATGTTAGGACGAGGTTTTCCTTATGGTACGCTAACTGTTAACGTGATTGGCTCTTTGATTATGGGATTACTGATCGCCGCGTTCGAAAATGAGATGGTTGCCACTGAACCCTGGAGACAGATTATTGGCTTGGGTTTCCTTGGTGCCTTGACCACATTCTCCACTTTTTCGATGGATAACGTGCTTCTCATGCAGCAAGGCGCATTTTTCAAGATGGGGCTTAATGTGCTGCTTAATGTAGTACTCAGTATTTCAGCCGCATGGATCGGCTTCCAACTTTTGATAAAGTCTTAAAACTTTCTTACGATTTGTTAACAACTCGGCTTGGTTTATCCAAGTCGTTTTTATATACTCGATCGTACTTGTCGGAGTGCCATATGGCTGAGACCGTTAACTCGGGATCCGTTGAACCTGATCAGGCTAATACCTGCGAAGGGAACAAGAGTAGATATCTAACTAGAATCCCTCTAGAGATCTATCACCAGATCACAACTGTATTTCTTACCGTGATCCCTCTTGTAGCATCAATCCGTCAAGCATTTTTATCCCAATAAATAATGGCTAAAAGCCAAGGAAAAATGCTATGTCGAGTCGTAAACAAGCAAGACTGGAAGCGAAGAATTTCATCGATTCTTTATCAGTACAACCTTATCCAAATTCAAAGAAAGCTTACATCCAAGGTTCTCGAGAGGACATTCAAGTCCCAGTTCGAGAGATATCACTCGCTGATAGCCTTGTTGGTGGTACCAAAAAAGAGCCTGTATTTGAACCTAATGCTCCTATTCACGTCTATGACACCTCCGGTGTTTATACCGACCCAACGCACGAGATAGACCTTTATAACGGCCTTCCAAAGCTAAGAGAGCAGTGGATCGAAGAGCGTGGTGATACCGAGCTATTAGATAATGTTAGCTCTGTTTATACCAAAGAGCGCCTAGAGGACGAAACCTTAGACGAGCTTCGTTACGGAAACCTGCCTAGAATTCGTCGTGCGACTGGCGATCAATGTGTGACTCAGTTGCACTATGCTCGTAAGGGGATTATTACCCCTGAGATGGAATACATTGCGATTCGCGAGAATATGGGGCGTCAGAAGTTCGCAGATGAGCAACTGAACCACCAACACCCTGGCCATAACTTTGGCGCAAACCTACCGAAAGAAATCACCCCTGAGTTCGTGCGTAAAGAGGTTGCTGAAGGTCGAGCAATTATCCCTTCAAACATCAACCACCCAGAATCAGAACCTATGATTATTGGCCGAAACTTCTTAGTGAAGGTGAACGCCAATATCGGTAACTCTTCTGTAAGTTCTTCGATTGAAGAAGAAGTTGAGAAGTTAGTTTGGTCAACCCGCTGGGGCGGCGACACTGTGATGGACTTGTCGACTGGTCGAAATATACACGAAACACGAGAGTGGATTCTACGTAATAGCCCAGTGCCAATTGGTACTGTTCCTATGTACCAAGCACTTGAGAAAGTGAACGGTGTGGCTGAAGACCTTAATTGGGAAGTGATGCGTGACACCTTAATTGAGCAAGCAGAGCAGGGCGTCGACTACTTTACGATTCATGCTGGCTTGCTTCTTCGCTATGTCCCTATGACGGCTAAGCGTGTTACTGGAATTGTCTCTCGTGGTGGTTCTATCATTGCCAAATGGTGTCTTGCTCATCACCAAGAAAGCTTTCTATACACCCACTTCCGCGAGATTTGTGAGATCTGTGCGAAGTACGATGTAGCACTTTCATTAGGTGATGGCCTGCGTCCAGGCTCTATTGCTGATGCCAATGACGAGGCTCAATTTGCTGAACTTCGCACCTTAGGTGAACTGACGAAAGTGGCGTGGGAATATGACGTACAGGTGATAATTGAGGGCCCTGGACACGTTCCGATGCACATGATCAAAGAGAATATGGATGAGCAACTAGAGCATTGTCATGAAGCGCCTTTCTATACATTAGGCCCGCTGACTACAGACATTGCCCCTGGTTACGACCATATCACCTCTGGTATTGGTGCCGCGATGATCGGTTGGTATGGTTGTGCGATGCTTTGTTACGTGACTCCTAAAGAGCATTTAGGCTTACCAAACAAAGAGGACGTGAAGACTGGTTTGATTACTTACAAGCTGGCGGCGCACGCTGCTGACTTGGCAAAAGGGCATCCAGGAGCACAAACCCGTGATAATGCACTTTCAAAAGCGCGCTTCGAATTCCGTTGGGAAGACCAATTTAACTTAGCACTAGACCCTGATACAGCCCGTTCTTTCCATGATGAAACCTTGCCACAAGAATCAGGTAAGGTCGCACATTTCTGTTCTATGTGTGGACCTAAATTCTGTTCGATGAAGATTTCTCAGGAAGTGAGAGAGTATGCTAAAGACACAGAACAAGTAGCCGCTGATCAGGCTATCGAGATCAAGATGCTAGACAATCCGCTGGAAGGGATGCGTCAAAAATCACAAGAGTTCCGTGATACTGGCTCAGAGCTTTACCACCCAGCCGTTGGTGCGAAAGAAGCTCAACTAGAGGAATAATGACAGTGAAAATTCTGATCCCATCTCAATATATTGAGTTAACGGGAGAGGTTCAACACTGTCTATTGGTTGCTAAGCGACAAGGCTTAGCAACTGATGCAGTTGAGTTGGGTGTTAGCCCAACTCAATACTTCTCTATCGTTGATTCTCAACACTCACTTACTATTGGCTTTGCTTCTGATGTCGTATCAGTTGAAGCGGAGCTGCTAGGCTCGCTTGACCATATTGTGAGTTATGACGAGCCGTTATCGCTGGCAGATGTTCGCGATGCTTTAGCGCAATACCCTAATACGATATACGTTGGGGTAACCAATGACGCTGCCGTGTTAGATATTTGGTCACACTTAAACGCTAATCGAGCTATTAAAAGTATTAACCCCGATCATCAAGCCATAGATAGCCGCCATCACTTTGCGTGGTTACTAATGTTATTGGCTCTAGATTTTCCATTAGAAGACGCACTGGTTCTCGCACGCGCTGCGTCTAATGTTTCACGTGGAACATGGCCAAGCCACTACCAAGGGTTTCCAACTCCGGTTTTAGAAAACAAGAGTTTAGGCATTAGTGTTGGCTGGGCCCATCAAGGAACGTCACTTTCATTCCCTGATTTGACTAAGAAAAGCCTCGGGCTTTACCCAGTTGTCGATGATGTTGATTGGATTGAAAGGCTCCTTAAGCTTGGAATCAATACGGTACAACTGCGAATCAAGAACCCTCAGCAAGCTGACTTAGAGCAACAAGTCGCACGATCGATCGAACTTGGTCGAGAACATAACGCTCAGGTTTTTATCAATGACTATTGGCAACTTGCACTCAAACATGGCGCTTTTGGTGTTCACTTGGGACAAGAGGATATTGAAGAATCGAACCTTTCCCAACTGAGCCAAGCGTGTATTAAGATCGGCCTATCGACACATGGATACTATGAGTTGTTACGCATCGTTCAAATCAACCCAAGTTACATCGCGTTAGGACATATCTTCCCAACAACCACAAAACAGATGCCATCAAAGCCGCAAGGTCTAGTGCGTTTAGCTCTTTACCAACAGCTAATCGATACCATTCCATACAGTGAAGAGCTTGTCGGTTATCCGACCGTGGCTATTGGTGGGATTGACCGATCGACGGCAGAGCAGGTATGGGATTGTGGTGTCTCGAGCCTCGCGGTAGTGCGTGCAATTACGTTGGCGGAAGATCCAAAAGCGGTTATTGAGTTTTTCGAAGCTCTTATGAATGGCAACTCTTCAACCTTTACTGAAGAGGTTCGTCAGGAGTTGAGCCATGCTGAGTGACTTTGAATTTGTACGCTATCAACGCCAAATCGCATTGCCTGATATTGGTGAACAAGGACAACGAAATCTACTAAACGGTTATGTGTTAGTGATTGGTTGTGGTGGTTTGGGGAATGCTGCGGCTCTTTATCTAGCGGCGTCTGGCGTCGGCAAAATCGTGCTGGTTGATGATGATTGTGTCGACTCGTCCAACCTACAACGACAGGTCGCGTTCAAAGAAAGCGATCTTGGTACAGCTAAAGTCGATGCATTGAAACTGCAACTGAGTGAGTTAAATGGTAGAAGCCAAGTTAGGGCCATCAACAAGCGAATGACCGAAGGCCAGTTAAAGCTTGAAGTGATGCTCGCTGATGTTGTGTTGGACTGTACCGACAACTTCGCCACACGCCAGCAAGTTAACCAAGCGTGTTTTGAGGCTAACACACCATTGATATCAGGCTCCGCAATTGGTTGGAAAGGTCAATTTATTGTCTTCGATTATCAAAACCAGCAGGGCTGTTACCACTGTCTTTTCCCGTTTGACCACCATCCACAAACAATGCGTTGTAGTGATAGTGGCATCATTGGGCCTGTAGTCGGGACTATAGGAAACCTCCAAGCTCTTGCTGCTATTCAGCACATTAGCAGTGGCGAGTTTCAAGTGGCGACACATCAGCTCAAGCTGTTCGACGGTAAGAGCATGAACTGGCAGAACCTAATGGTCACGCAAGATATCGAATGTCCGGTGTGCAATTCGTCAGTGATCAATAATTTAGAAGAAGAAGCGCTATGAGCAACATAACTATTTCAATAAACGAGCAACCAGAGCAGGTCGCGCAATCATCTTCTCTTGCAGATATTATTCATTCGCTTTCGCTACCTGATTTAGGGTGTGTATTCGCTATCAATAACGCGGTTGTCCCACGCAGCCAGTGGCAACAAACCATCGTCAATGAAGGCGATTCTATCTCTCTTTTTCAAGCTATTGCAGGGGGCTAACCATGTTAACCATCGCAGATAAAACATTCCAATCACGACTGTTCACTGGCACAGGCAAGTTCGCCAACAAGCATTTGATGGCGAGTGCTATCGAAGCGTCAGGTTCTCAACTGGCAACCATGGCACTGAAGAGAGTCGATATTCGTTCTGAGCAAGACGATATCTTACAGCCCATTATTGATGCAGGCGTAAATCTACTTCCGAATACCTCTGGGGCTAAGAACGCGAAGGATGCCATCTTTGCTGCGCACTTGGCTCGCGAAGCTCTAGGCACAAATTGGCTCAAACTGGAAATTCACCCAGATCCAAAGTACTTGATGCCAGACCCAATTGAGACATTAAAAGCGGCTGAGCAACTGGTTAAAGATGGCTTTGTTGTGTTGCCATACTGTCATGCTGACCCAGTGTTGTGTAAACGATTGGAAGAGGTGGGTTGTGCTGCGGTTATGCCGTTAGGTGCGCCGATTGGGTCGAACAAAGGTATCGCTTCGGTGGACTTTTTAGAGATTATTATCGACCAAGCTAACGTCCCTGTGATTGTTGATGCTGGTATTGGTGCTCCATCACATGCGGCTCGTGCAATGGAAATGGGTGCTGATGCTGTGTTAGTAAATACCGCGATTGCAGCTTCTCAACAACCAGTTGAAATGGCGATTGCCTTTAAGTTGGCCGTTGAAGCGGGGCGTATGGCTTATCTTGCTGGTCTCGCAGGACAAGTGTCTCATGCGGTTGCTTCCAGCCCGTTAACTTCATTCCTAGACGAGTAGTATTACTATGACGTTTGTTGATCGATTTAAACAGCTCAACTGGGATGACATTAGTATGTCGATCTTCAGTAAAACGGCAGCGGATGTTGAACGTGCTCTGAGTAAGCCCAAGCGAGACTTAGAAGATTTTAAGGCTTTGATCTCTCCGGCGGCAGAACCTTACTTAGAGCAGATAGCACAACAATCGTTGGCGTTAACACGTAAGCGATTTGGCAACACGATGTCGTTGTATATTCCTTTATATTTATCCAACTTGTGCGCGAATGCGTGTACGTATTGTGGCTTTTCGATGGAGAACCGCATCAAGCGGCGTACTTTAACTTTAGATGAAGTTGATGCTGAGAGCGCAGCCATCAAAAAGATGAAGTTCGATAGCGTGTTGTTGGTTACCGGCGAACATGAAACGAAAGTTGGTATGAATTACTTTCGTGAGGTGTTGCCGAATATTAAAGCGCAATTTAATTACCTCGCGATGGAAGTGCAGCCGCTTGAACAAGACGACTACGCGGAGCTTAAAACACTAGGCTTAGACGCCGTGATGGTTTACCAAGAAACGTATAGCCCAAGTACCTACGCTGAACACCACTTGCGTGGCAATAAAATGGATTTTGAGTACCGGCTTGAAACGCCCGATCGTTTGGCAAAGGCGGGTATTGATAAGATAGGTATTGGTGCTTTGATTGGCCTGGAAGATTGGCGAACGGACTGCTTCTTCGTGGCCGCTCATTTGGACTATCTTGAACGTACATACTGGCAAACGCGCTACTCGATTTCATTCCCACGTCTTCGTCCTTGTGAGGGTGGTTTGCAACCAAAGTCGATCATGAGCGACAAACAGCTAGTTCAACTAATCTGTGCCTATCGACTATTAAACCCTGAGGTTGAGTTGTCTCTTTCGACTCGTGAGTCAGCAACGTTCCGCGATAACGTGTTGCCCTTAGGCATCACTAGTATGTCTGCCGCGTCAAAAACTCAACCGGGCGGTTATGCTTCGGGCGAGGAAGAGCTTGAACAGTTTGAGATAAGTGATGAGAGAAGTGCGGCTGATGTTGAAGCTATGATTCGTCAACGTGGCTTCGATCCGGTATGGCGAGATTGGCACAGTGCTTACTCAGGCTAACTAATACCAATCTAAATAAGTATCTGGACATTCTTGCTAGTTAAAATCGCTGATAGCATCGTTATAGATTTTGTAGGTAGGCCAACTAGCTAGCTGCAATCTATGCCTTGCTCTAAGCGACTTTTCCTGCGCAATTATCTGATCACCTACTTATCCAGTTTGGTATAACAGCTTGGCTGATGTTCCACGTGAAACATCAGTGATGTGAAAGCGACAAATAAAAACGGCTACCTTTAGGTAGCCGTTTTCGTATCTAACTTAGCTAAAATGGTTTGGCTAAGTTATCTATCCAGTTAGGCACTAAGCGTGAGCTAGTGGCGCTGTTGCTTGGCGTAGCCACTCTAACGTATCACCTTCAACTAGTGGGCTAACATCGTTCCACACCTTTTGGTGGTAATCGTTTAGCCATGCAAGTTCCGGGCGTGTCAGTAGAGCGACGTTGATGTTGCGCTTATCGATAGGGCAACGTGTTAGCGATTCAAACGTTAGCACTGAGAAGTCACCTTGAGTTGGAAGCTCAACAACCAGCTCTAAGTTTTCGATGCGGATACCAAACTCATCGGCACGGTAGTAACCCGGCTCATTTGATAACACCATGCCTTCAACAAGAGGAACGTCAATCAGCTTTTTAGAGATGCTTTGCGGACCTTCATGAACACTCAGGAAGTGGCCAACACCGTGACCAGTACCGTGGTCATAGTCGAAGCCTTCTGCCCATAAGTGCTGACGCGCTAGGATATCCAGTTGGAAACCACGAGTACCTTGTGGGAAGCGTGCGCGAGCAATTCCGATGTGACCCTTAAGTGCAAGAGTGAACTGTTGAATCATCTCTTCGCTTGGCTGGCCAATTGCGATAGTACGTGTGATGTCGGTTGTGCCATCTAGGTATTGACCGCCTGAATCGACTAGGTACAGAGTGTTCATCTCTAGCTGACCCGGCTCAGGCTGGTTCTCATGGTTGTAGTGACACATGGCTGCGTTTCCGCCTGCCGCTGAAATTGTGTCGAAACTTAGGTCCATTAGGGTTGGATCTTGCTCACGGAATGACTGTACTTTGTCTGCTAGTACCGCTTCGTTGTGCAGATTACCTTGCGCCACTTCTGCATCAATCCAAGATAGGAATTTTGCCATCGCCACGCCATCACGGATGTGACACGCTTTCATGCCGGCAATTTCTGTTTCGTTCTTCGCGGCTTTTGGCATTAGGCATGGGTCGGCTGCTTCAATGATATGAGCACCGGCGTTTTGGAGAACAAGCGTGTACCAAGCATTGCTTGTGCCTGAATCAACAGACACATTCTTACCTTCTAAAGATTGAAGGCGGGATTCAAGCTCAGATGGGTGAGAAACACGAATACCATTACCAACGTGCGCTTCAAAGCCTGCAGGGATACGAACTGGGTCTAAGAAGAAATCGACACTTTCATCGGCGTGAATGATTGCATTAGATAACACAACCGGCAGACGAAATACGTCTAAACCACGAATGTTGAGTAACCAGCAGATTGAATCCAGCTCAGTAAGGATAGCGGCATCAGCGCCTTCGGCTTTTAGTAGGCTTGCAATTTCTGCGCGTTTGCTTTCACTTGATTGGCCTACGGCGTCGGTTGTCATTAGGCGAACATCAGATACTACAGGCTCAGGACGATCAGACCAAAGTTCATCAATTGGATTCGAAGATAGTGTTGTTAGTTCAACTTTCTCTGCCAGTTTAGCTTGAGCGCCTTTCAGCCAAGCCGCCGTATGCATGCGTGGGTCGAATGCAACTTTACTGCCTTGCGCTAGTGAATTGATGATCCAATCTAAAGCCGGTTCTTCAATAAGGTGGCGATACTCAAATAGCTCACCAGGTACTTGTTTACGAACCTGGACGGTATAGCGACCATCAACAAAAATAGCCGCGTTTTCGCGAGTGATAACAGCCGCACCTGCAGAGCCAGTGAAACCGGTTAGCCAGTGAAGTCGCTCGTTGTGAGCTGGAACGTATTCACCTAGGTACTCGTCTTCATGTGGAATGATAACAGCATCTAAGTGGTTTGCTTCAAGCCAAGCTCGAACCGCAGTAACGCGTTCCGCAGTGATATTGTGCATCTGTGTTTATCCTTATTGTTAGGGTCCTTGTTAACACTCACAGCCGATATACCTGTGAGGGGACTTATTAGGTCAATAAGCTAGCGCTTTTGTTCGTTTGCTGCAAACGCTGTACGCCATTTTTATCTGAGGTGCAGAGTTTTTTCTTTGATGATATCTCGCAACCAAGTTAAGGCTGGGTCGTTTTCTCTATCACGGTGCCAAAACAGAGTGTAAGCCATTGGTGGAAATTCCATTGGCAGAGGCACAACCACTAAGTCGAGCTGCTTCGCAACCAGATGAGTGAAGTGGCTTGGTGCGGTAAATACAAAGTCGGTGTAGGTACACAGGCTTGCGGCACTGTTGAAGTCGGGAACAGAAATAGCGATATCACGTTGATGACCAAGGTCGGCAAGTTTGTAGTCGAGTAACCAACGATCATTACCATCACACCTTACTTGAACATGACGTTGTGCCAGATAGGTTTCCAGATCCCATTGACCACTCAGAGCAGGGTGGTTGCGCCTCAATACACACATCTGCGCGTCGCGGTAGATCTCTTGTTCGCAGATATCATCTGGCGGCAGCATGGTTAAACGCGCGTCGTTGATGTCGATGTCTTTGCCTGTGAGGCCGATATCTAACTCACCAAGTTGTAATTTCTTAAAGGTTTGCTCTGTCCAAGCGTGGGTGTTTATATTTACTTTTGGCGCTTGGCGAAAAATCGCAGGTAAGAAGTGAGGAAGAATCAACGGGTAGACACTTTCAACCGCTGCAATGTGAAAACTGTGGTCACTGTTGTTGGGAATGAATGTCTCCGGTTGGGTAAGCACATCAAGTTGATTGATAAGTGTTTCCAACCGTGGCTTAAGGAACACTGCTTTTGGTGTCGGGCGTAGGCCGTGTGCACTTCGCGTAAAAAGAGGGTCATTAAATTGTTCGCGAAGTTTGGCCAATGATTTACTCACTGC
Source organism: Vibrio sp. 10N.261.52.A1 (assembly GCF_002876325.1). Lineage (NCBI taxonomy): Bacteria > Pseudomonadati > Pseudomonadota > Gammaproteobacteria > Vibrionales > Vibrionaceae > Vibrio > Vibrio sp. 10N.261.52.A1. The sequence goes on along the minus strand of NZ_MCYD01000698.1, from coordinate 12,191 downwards.
TGACTGGCTCAGGCACAATCGATGTGCAGTGCGTGTAACACTCTGCTCTTCCATTAGCACCTGCAAGCAAACTAGTAGATTGAGGTCGAGGCGCGATAGTTTCTCGATATTCATGTGAGTTTCCTTATTGGAATAATGCTAATGATTATATGCCATTTTTGTTCATATCTTTAGTTGGTTATTATGCACCTAAATTAACTCATCCGGAGAATCTTGTGCCTTCTAACGCGCTTCCAACCCCTAGTAAACTGCAGGTTGCTTTATTGGCAATGCTGGTTCTTTTTAGCCCTTTGGCTATTGATATCTACCTGCCAGCTCTGCCACAGATTTCGACAGCGTTTCACGTGGAACATGCACTAGCACAAGATACGATTACTTGGTTTTTGTTTGCTATGGGTGTCGGCCAACTATTTGCCGGCCCTTTGGCGGATAAGCTAGGACGTCGAACCGTTGCATTGGGAGGTGTTAGTATCTATGCATTGAGTGCTTGCTTGGCGTGGGCAGCTCAATCGATTGATATGATGCTAATAGCTCGGCTGCTACAAGGCTTAGGAGCTTGTGCGACTTCTGTAGCTGCCTTTGCAACGGTTCGCGATCTATTTGGTCCAGAGAAGAGTGGTCGAATGATCAGCTACCTTAATGGCGCTATTTGCTTTATTCCTGCATTGGCACCGATTCTTGGCGCTTGGTTAACTCATCAATTTGGCTGGCGTTCCAACTTCAGCTTTATGGCGGGTTTTGCCGTCGTTGTAGGTACTATCTTATTCATCCAAATGAAAGAATCGAACCCTGTGACGGAAAAGGTAGCGGTGTTCAAACTAGAGCGCTACTGGTCAGTATTAAAAACACCTTCATTCCTATTCCACGCAACTCTATGTTTGATGGCGATGGCAGTGATCCTCGCTTATGTAACCTCAGCACCGGTTGTGTTGATGGAGAACCTTGGCTTAACCATGAAAGAGTTTACCTTCTGGTTTGGTGTTAATGCAGCGATTAACATCGCGGCTGCGTTTACGGCTCCTAAATTTATGGACCGCTTTGGTACCTACAAAGCACTGGTTGTTGGTATCTCAATGCTAGGTTTGGCGGGCGTGATTATGTTGGTGCTTGCAGAGCATGCGACTCCAATCGCATTCATGCTTCCTATCTTCTTATCATCTGTTGGCTTTGCTTGGATTCTAGGTGCGGCTGCAGGTAAAGCGTTGGAACCATTTGGTGACCGTGCGGGTACAGCCGCAGCGCTATTAGGCTTATTCCAAATGAGTGGTTCGGGCTTACTTGTTGGCACCATGCAGCGTCTTGATTTAACGTCACAAGAGATGATCGCGCTACAAATGTTCCTGATTGTTCCTGCGCTATTCGTGTTGGCGAGCAAGTCTGGTAAGTCGTGGCATGCAACGTTTGCCAAGGCATAAGCAATAAGGGTGACAAAATAGACAAATGGCAGTTTGCGAAACGTTAAAACATGGTATATTTGTCACTCATTGAAACGTAAGTCTCCAACGGAAAAATACTGTAATGTCATTAACAACCTACGAAATGGCGCGCGTCTTAGAACAAATGGAAGATGCACCTGAAAAGGTTATGTTTGGTAAATTGCTTAAAGAGCTAGGCAACCAAAGTGAAGAGCGTATTCGCAGTGCGGCAAAACAAGTTCCAATCGATACTTTGCGAGATATCATCTACCAATTTCAGCGTGTGGTAGAGTCTCGTAAAGGTGAACAAGTTCAGCTATTAGCAAAAGAGCTAGCAGAGCAAGGCATCTCGGCTGAAGAGCTTCAGGCTTTTCTAGAAAAGTAAGCTTACCCCAGTTAAAAAAGAAACCACTCAATTGAGTGGTTTTCTGCGTTTGGGTTATCGATGTTTTAGTTAGCCTCTAAATTGCGCCTTCAAAACTCTATCTAATGAAAACGGTCCAGCACCCCATACGATGACTATAAGAATCATCAATCCCCAAAGTTGGTGGTCGTAGAAGCCTTGATCCCATAATACTGGGTAAGAAACGACGGCAATAATGTTGAAAACAAAAAGCGCGGCGGCCATTGGGCGTGTTAGCAAACCAAGCGCTAAGAATACTGGTAGGATTAATTCAGCAGCTGTTCCCATATAGGCTGCTAATTCCCACGGCAGTAGCGGCACCTGATATTCCAATTCGAACAAGTAGAGGGTGCTATCCCAGGTGGCTATCTTGGTCAACCCAGAGTTGAAGAATACCCACGCCACCCAAAGGCGACAGAAAAGAAGCAGCACTGGGACGAAAAGTGCCTGAGATTTCTCAATCAAATTGTCGTATTGAGCCATCATGTTTGTGACTGTGTTGTTATCCATATTATGTCTCCAATTCATCATTGATTGAAAAACCTGAGATGACGTTGAGCGCCATGACAGCATTCAGATGTTGCAGTAGAGAAGGCGTTACTTCTCCGAGCGCTTTACCAGATTGAAGCTCAATGAGCAGTTGGTGGCACTCCTTGGTTAGGCTGTGGCTTTCGAGCTGTGAATTCTCGGCTCGGATTATTATTCCAAGCTCTGCGCGATTGATGTCTAACCCTTCCAGTTGCTGTTGGTCGATAGCGTGTTCAAGCGCTATTACGGCATAGTAAGAATCGAATAGCGTTATCGAACCCTTGATGTGGAAAACCAAGGCGCCTTGCCGCTCTTGTGGCACGGAAGCTAAACAGGAGAGTGGCTGTTGATGCGGGGGAGTTGCACATGCGAGTCTCGCTAAACTGTCCTTTTGCCATTCATAGCGTGCCACTTCACTAAGGTAAGGTGCAGCCTCTACAACCGAAGGAAAGGCTTGTATGGTTTGTTCGAAGTGCTCGCCATAACCACTGACATCTCCAGAGGTCGATGGATAACTAAGAACATGTTGACGCGCCATTTGTTGGAAGCACTCTTCACCAACTAACACCTCAGTCAGTGGGTAAGTCGCAGCGAGAACTTCGCTTAAGCTAATCACAAAGTTATTGCGGTAAATTTGAATGCGTTGCTGATCGCTAAAATGATCGCTCACGATGTCGCAGTGCTCACCGTCATTTTGATAGCGCAGGGCATTCGCAAACTCGGATTGAACATCCGCTAGGGAGTAGCTCATGAGGCGCGACTCCTTTGATTGTCATGTTGATACAGCTTTTCACTGGCTTTGGCAGCCTCTGCCAATAGAATTTGTGGCTCTGGAATATCTAAATCCCACTCAATCAAGGTATAGCGAGAGCCATGTTGCTCTATCCACTGAGTGTAAAGTTGCCACACTTCATCACAGACCGGTTTGCTGTGCGTGTCTATCCAAATCTCACCTTGCTCGAGCTTCTTTTTGGTAAAACCTGCCAAGTGAACCTCTTCCACTTGGTTGGCTGGTATGCCATTGAGATACTCTTCACAGCTAAAGCCATGATTAAACGATGAGACGAAAATATTATTGAAATCGAGCAGTAGGCGACACTCGGTACGCTTTTGTACCTCAGCCAAAAACTCCCATTCTGGAATCGTTGAGTGCTTGAAGGCAAGGTAGCTTGATGGATTCTCAATTAACATAGGACGTTGCAAACTGTCTTGAACCTCGATGACGTTACGGCAGAAGACGTCCAACGCTTCTTCGGTATAAGGTAGTGGTAGCAGGTCATTGAAGTAGTGACCGCCAGTTTGGCTCCAACTCAAATGATCAGAAACCAAGAAAGGTTCGATATCATCAATAAGTGTTTTGAGTTGCAGTAAGTGCTGTTGGTTGATTCGTTCAACAGAACCAAGAGACAACCCTACACCATGACAGCTTATGTGGTGATGATTACGAATCTCTCGGAGTTGTTGGCGCTGTGAAGAATGGGGTAAGAAGTAGTTTTCGCTGTGAACCTCTAACCAACTTACCAAATCAGAATTCTGGCTGAAGAAATCTAAGTGCGGTGTTCTAAGGCCAACCCCTGCATTGGGGTGAAGAGTTTGAGTCACAACGATTCTCCTAATGGGTAGTGGAGGTGAGCTGGTATTCAGCTCACCATACTGAGTGGTTCAGTTATGCCCTCAGGCACTATGATGATTGAGTGCTACCACCAGTTAACTTGCCACATAGCCCTTTAGGAACGACCACGAATGCATCGGATTGGTTGTCTTCTTTTGCTGTACCAGCACATGAACTTGTTTTAGTTGCACAGTCATTTTGGCCAGCTTTTGATACGCCATAGCATTTTTCTTTCGCTGCTGCTTCCGCAGGTGCTGATGTAAGAACGGCACCGCCAAACGCTAGTACACTTGTGATTGCAGCTGTAACAGCAAGATTAGAATTTTTCATAGTCATTCCCTCTAGACTTAATAGTATTTACACATCGCAGGTTAATGAGTTGTTAACTTGCTTACTAAAAAGGATAGGAACAACCCGAAAATAATTTCACAGTATTATAAGTATTATCAAAATCAGTGATGATTTACCTGTTAAGTGCTTGATTAAGTGATGTTATTTTTTGATGGTTTTTTCTTCTTAATATTCTAAACGCAGCCTAGTGTTTAGGTTATAATCAACTTTTATGTATAAATACCCAGTAGTGAGCATATCCAATGATAGATCCTTCGCTTTTACTCGATGGCCTAAACGACAAACAACGTGAGGCGGTCGCAGCACCTTTAGAAAACCTACTTATTCTGGCTGGTGCTGGTAGTGGTAAAACGCGAGTTTTGGTGCATCGTATCGCTTGGCTGCAGAGTGTCGAGCAAGCATCCCCGTTCTCTATCATGTCAGTAACCTTCACCAATAAAGCGGCGGCAGAGATGCGTGGTCGTATTGAAGAGTTGATGATGGGCAGCTCGTCAGGCATGTGGAACGGTACCTTCCATGGTATTTGTCACCGTATTCTGCGTGCTCACTACCTAGATGCAAAATTGCCAGAAGACTTCCAGATCATCGATTCCGATGATCAGATTCGTCTATTACGCCGCTTAATCAAAGCACAAAACCTCGATGAAAAGCAGTGGCCTGCTAAGCAAGCTTCGTGGTGGATCAACGGCAAGAAAGATGAAGGCCTGCGCCCGAACCACATTGATGCCTACCATGATCCAGTAACTCAAACATGGTTAAAGATTTACTCGGCTTATCAAGAAGCGTGTGACCGTGCTGGATTGGTGGACTTCGCGGAGATTTTGCTGAGATCACACGAGCTATTGCGCGACAAGAAACACATTCGTGAGCACTACCAAGCGCGCTTTAAGCATATTTTGGTCGACGAATTCCAAGATACCAACAACATCCAATATGCTTGGCTGCGTATGATGGCTGGCCCTGATTGTCGAGTGATGATCGTAGGTGATGATGACCAATCTATCTATGGCTGGCGTGGTGCAAAAATCGAGAATATTCAGAAGTTCTTGGACGAGTTCCCGGGCGCTTCAACCATTCGATTAGAGCAAAACTATCGTTCGACCAAAACCATTTTGCAAGCATCGAACGAGCTTATCTCTAACAACACCGAGCGAATGGGTAAAGAGTTGTGGACCGATGGTAACGATGGTGAGCCAATCTCTGTCTACTCAGCTTACAACGAGCTTGATGAAGCCCGCTTCACGGTAAGTAAGATTAAAGAGTGGCAAGAGAAAGGCGGTGCGCTCGAAGATACGGCGATGCTTTATCGTAATAACGCCCAATCTCGTGTTCTGGAAGAAGCGTTGATTCAAGCGGGCTTACCATACCGAATCTACGGTGGCATGCGATTCTTCGAACGTCAGGAGATCAAAGATGCGTTGAGCTACCTGCGTTTAATGGGTAACCGTAACGATGATGCCGCTTTTGAACGTGTGGTTAATACGCCAACACGTGGCTTGGGCGACAAGACTCTCGAGACGATTCGATTTGCAGCGCGTGACCGTGGTACGACGATGTGGCAAGCGAGTATCGCTTTGTTGGAAGAACAAGTACTGCCGGGGCGTGCAGCGGGTGCCTTAAGCCGCTTTATCGAGTTAATTAATGCCCTTGAAGACGACACGTTAGAGCTGAACTTACATGAGCAAACCGACCATGTGATTAAATATTCAGGTCTATTTGCGATGTACGAGCAAGAGAAAGGCGAGAAATCGAAAGCGCGTATTGAGAACTTGGAAGAGTTGGTAACAGCAACTCGTCAGTTTGAGAAGCCAGAAGAAGCTGATGAGATGAGCATGCTAACAGCATTCTTAACGCACGCGGCTTTGGAAGCAGGTGAAGGCCAGGCTGATGAGTTTGATGATGCGGTTCAGCTTATGACTCTGCACAGTGCTAAAGGTCTAGAGTTTCCAATGGTATTTATGGTGGGTGTCGAAGAAGGCATGTTCCCAAGCCAGATGTCTGCCGAAGAAGCGGGGCGTTTGGAAGAAGAACGTCGCCTATGTTACGTAGGCATGACCCGTGCGATGGAGAAACTGTACATCACTTACGCAGAGATGCGTCGTTTGTATGGACAAGACAAGTACCACAAACCATCACGCTTTATTCGCGAGTTGCCAGAAACCTGTTTGGATGAAGTTCGTATGAAGGCGCAGGTCAGTCGCCCTGCGAGCAGCGGCCGCTTTAGCCAAACGGCAGTTAAAGAGAACTTCAATGAAACAGGCTTTAGCTTAGGCTCTCGCGTGAAGCACCCTAAGTTTGGTGAAGGTACGATTATCAACTTTGAAGGAAGTGGCCCACAGAGCCGAGTGCAGGTGGCGTTTAACGGTGAAGGGATTAAGTGGTTAGTGACAGCTTATGCTCGTTTAGAACAGCTCTAATCTGTTACTCCCGAATCTAACAACCATTCACGGTTAAAAACATAAAGAGCAGCTATGAGCTGCTCTTTTTTATTGCGTATCGCCTAGGCGGTCGCAATAGATTATTGGCTGGAAGGGATCTTACAGCGCAGCCAGTGCCGCTTCGTAGTTTGGCTCTTCAGTAATCTCTGCAACCAACTCGCTGTGTGTTACCACACCTTTTTCATCAACAACAACAACCGCACGTGTTGTCAGGCCTGCTAGTGGGCCTTCAGCAATTGCTACGCCGTAGTCTGAAGCGAACTCCGGTGAACGGAAAGTCGAAGCGTGTTGAACGCCTTCAATGCCTTCAAGCTCGCAGAAGCGACCTGCAGCAAATGGGAGGTCAGCAGAAATACAAACAACAACTGTGTTCTCAAGTTCAGCCGCTTTTGCGTTGAACGTACGTACGCTCGTTGCACAAGTTGCTGTGTCGATGCTTGGGAAGATGTTTAGAACCACTTTCTTGCCTGCAAGAGATGCAAGAGTCAGTTCAGAAAGATCGCCTGCAGTTAGTGCAAAGCTTGGTGCCTGCTCGCCAGTTTGTGGGAATGTGCCAGATAGCGGTACAGCTGCGCCTTTGAAGGTAACGTGTGACATGGAATTGTCCTTAGTTTAGTTATGGTTATGAAACTAGTTGAGCCTAGTAAGGCTTACGTTACTCGGAAGCGGTTAAGAAGTGAATGGTTTAAATGTCAGAATTGTAATTAAGTTGAAGCGTTTCTTAGATTCGAGGGGGGAGTGAAAACATCAATTGATAAGAGACAGATAAAGAAAAACCCCGAGAGCTTGCGCTCATCGGGGTCTATAGTCTTACTCGCAGCAATCCGGCTACTAAGTGTGCTCCATGCATCAAATCCATGATAGTGTGCTGTTATCCTTCAGCGTATTCCTTTCGTCGCCTTCCTAGCGGTGTCCTTGATCTTATCCTGATCTGCCAACAATCCTCGTTAGCGCGCGTCACTTGTTCCTTGAGCGGTGTCCTTTACATCATCCTGATGTTCAATCCTTTCCTCGTCCAGAGGTGTCCATTGTCTTTCCTTAGTAGCAACCATCCTAGTTACTATTGCGTCCGTTCAATGTCCATTTCGCTATCCATGCCGATTATTCATCCTGAGTAATCGAATCTTCATCCTGAAGATAACCAAGTCCTTGGCGTTTCCTGTTCCGTGTCAGCATCCTTCCGACAAGGTTTAATTTACGCGATTTAGGATTTCGGACAATAGATTTACATCACATTTTGAATTCAACCACGTTGTTAATTATATAAAACAATTAAAATTCAACACCTTAACTATATTCATATCAATTTCTCTAGAGAAGTATTCGCGTTATCTCACAGCGTTTGTAAGAGATCTCTCACACGCCATAGGCAGTTTTATGATTCGCTATCGGTCACCGGAGCGAGTAAAATGACCAAAGACTAAAAATGGAGGTCAACATGCTGACAAAAGATGTTTCTGAAGAGTTGAAATCCGTGCTTGAAGGACTGCAAGCACAAGGCAAAGAGCCAACTGTTGCGTTAGTAAAAGCTCGCATGAGTACATCGGTTCCAATGCCTGCGTTAATTACGACCATTAAAAGCTGGAAAAGCGCGAACCGCGTTCCCAAGGTAGAAGTGGCTGCACAACAAGAACCAGAGGTCGATCGTATTGGCCAACTAGAAAAACAAATTATTGAACTTACCGCTCGCGTCGCCACGCTTGAAGCCAAATTAGCTGAGCAGTAAGTTAGCCGAGACGTAAGTTAACAAAAATAAATCAACAGATTAGCTAACAGAGAAATAGAACACTATGAAGATATGGGTTGATGCGGACGCTTGTCCTAAGGTTATCCGAGAAACCATCGTACGCGCAGCTGAGCGAACCGGTGTTGAATGCACCTTCATCGCGAATCACGTTGTCCCTGTACCGAAGCGTAACAACATTCACTCTATTCAAGTACCAAGCGGATTCGATATCGCCGACAATGAAATAGTAAAACGTACAGAGAAAGGCGATCTCGTGATTACTTCAGATATTCCTCTGGCCGACGAAGTGATCACTAAAGGCGCACTCGCGCTGAGTTCTCGTGGGGAGCTTTACACCAAAGAGACCATTAAAGCGCGCCTAAATATTCGCGACTTTATGGAAACCATGCGCTCAAGTGGCATCCAAACAGGTGGCCCAAGTTCACTCTCTCAAACCGACCGTCGTGAGTTCGCTAACCACCTTGATCGCCTACTAGCAAAGCGCTAACCCTCCCTTCTTCTCCAGAGAGATCTGGGAACGTCTCATTGAGGCAACAACGAGATCTGTGAAATTTTAATCGACCTACTCCGTTCTTGATATTTATTACAATAACGGAGTATTGATTATGGTTCGTCGCATCGCTTTAGCACTGTTCATCACCTTAGGAAGCACTCAACTGTCCTTTGCCAATCAAGAATATGGCATCGTTGGCGGCAGCCTCACTTACGGCGAAAGTGTTTTTTCTACCAAGAGTCCCCCGCAACTTGGTGCGACACCCAACCTCTTTTATTCTGGCTCTAAAGGCTTTATTGATGGCAGCTTAGCAAACTGGCAACTGCTGCCTTTTGTCGGACTATCTGGAAACTGGCGGTTCGCTGAAGTATCAGATACCTTCGTTGACCTACCCAATGGCATTCAAAACAGAGATGGCAATGGCGAACTCGGGATAACTCTGGGGACAGTAGGCGCTAGACTCACCTACTTACACGACGTAACCTCAGAGCATAATGGCTACGAAGTTCAGCTGCATCTAGGCAGGACGTTAAAAACATGGGCAAAGCCATTAACCATTACCCCCTACCTCGAAGTCGATTATCGTGACAAAAAACTCTCTAATGACCTCTACGGCATTTCAAGCAGCGAATCCTCTGTATCAGGGCTAGATCAGTTTGATGCGGAGTCTACCTTTGTTTATCAAGCAGGGCTCATTGGCCTCTATGAATTTACACCACGCTGGATTGGTATTGGCAAGATGGAATTGACTCACCATGATTCAAACAGCCCTCTCATCCAAAGGGATATAGGGTGGTCACTGGAGGTTGGTTTAACCTACCGTTTTGCAGGCTTGTGATCCCTATCTTCCAATAAAGAAAAAGCCCGCACACTGTGCAGGCTTTCGATGTAATCATAAAACAATGATTAGATTCTATGGCGTGTAGTACGTTGCTGCACCTGGGCCAACTGGCAGACCAAATACGAATACCCACACGTAGAACATTAAGCTCCAACCAACGATGAATACGATCGAGTATGGAAGCATAGTTGCAATCAGAGTACCAATACCTAGGTTCTTCATGTAACGCGTTGCTACAGCAAGGATAAGACCGAAGTAGCTCATCATTGGAGTAATGATGTTCGTTGTTGAATCACCGATACGGTAAGCCGCTTGAATCGTTTCTGGTGCGTAACCAACAAGCATCAGCATTGGAACAAAGATAGGTGCTGTTACTGCCCACTGAGCAGAAGCTGAACCGATCATCAGGTTAATGAAGCCACACATTAGGATGAATGCGAAGAACAACATTGGACCTGTTAAGCCGATGTCTTGTAGGAAGCTTGCGCCCGCTACTGCGAATACTTGACCGAAGTTAGTCCACTTGAAGAAAGCAACAAACTGAGCAGCGAAGAATACAAGTACGATGTACATGCCCATAGAAGACATAGACTTAGACATTGCATCGATAACGTCGCGGTCAGTTTTCATTGTGCCGGTAACTTTACCGTAAACGAAACCAGGAACGGCGAAGAATACGAAGATGAACGCTACGATACTCTTAAGGAACGGAGAACCTGCTACCGTGCCAGCTGCAGAACGTAGAACACCGTCTTCAGGAACAATTGTCCAAGCAAGAAGAGCTGATACTGCTAGAACTGCGATACCTGCTAGCTTAAGACCTTTCTTCTCAACGTCTGTTAGCTTGCCCATTGTATCGTTTGATAAATCTTCAGACGCTTCTTCGTCGTTGTATTTACCCAATTTAGGCTCAACAATCTTCTCCGTTACGAATGCACCCGTAATTGCGATGAAGAAAGTAGAAACAAACATAAAGTACCAGTTTGATTCTGGACCAACTGTGTAAGTCGGGTCGATCATTTGTGCTGCTGTTTCTGTAATACCAGAAAGCAGTGGATCAACCGTACCGATTAGAAGGTTTGCAGAGTAACCACCAGATACACCAGCGAATGCTGCCGCTAGACCAGCAAGAGGGTGACGACCTAAAGAGTGGAAAAGCATTGCTGCAAGTGGAATCAGTACCACGTAACCAAGCTCAGAAGCTGTGTTAGAAATGATACCTGCGAATACCACAGTTACTGTAACCATGCGCTTAGATGCGCCCATTACCATGCCACGCATCGCAGCAGATAGTAGACCTGAGTGCTCAGCAATCGCTACACCTAGCATTGCAACAAGCACGGTACCTAATGGCGCAAAGCCAACAAA
>NZ_MCYD01000698.1:0-254 GCF_002876325.1 Vibrio sp. 10N.261.52.A1 | reverse complement strand
TGGCGCAAAGCCAACAAAGTTTTTAACTAAATTAGTTACGATAAGCTGTAAGCCTTCAGCATTAAGTAAGCTTACAACGTGGATCATGCCGTCAGCAGCACGACCTGGAGCACCTTCTGGACGAGGGTCCATAACAGACACTTCAAAGTACCCTGCGATACCAGAAGTAACTAAGATTGCGACACAGAAGATTGCGAAAAGAGTGATCGGGTGGGGTAATAGATTCCCCAAATACTCAACACCATCGAGAAAAC
>NZ_MCYD01000697.1:2070-2491 GCF_002876325.1 Vibrio sp. 10N.261.52.A1 | reverse complement strand
AGTTGATTGAACAACAAGGGATTGAAGAGTGGCGTTACCTTGAAAAACGTGCCGTTTTAGAATCCGCTTTCCGTTTTCAAGAGCCAGCAAGACCGCTCGATGTCGTTAGCCATTTGGTTATCAACATGCAGCACTATCAAGAGCAAGATGTGGTTTATGGTGACTATAAAATGTCGCATTTCGACGAAGATCTACAACGTTCACTGCTTTCTTACTTAACCGTCGACAATATGCGTGCGACCATTATTGCCAAAGGTTTTGAGTATGATAGAGAAGCAAAATGGTACTTTACGCCTTACTCAGTGACTCCTTTTACAGCTGAGCAAATTCAATGCTTCACCTGCATTAATCCCGGTTGGCAGTTTGAGCTCCCCGGTAAAAACCCGTTTATTTGCTACGACTTAGATCCAGCAGAACTTGA
>NZ_MCYD01000697.1:0-1441 GCF_002876325.1 Vibrio sp. 10N.261.52.A1 | reverse complement strand
AGATCCAGCAGAACTTGAAGGTGACGCAGAGCATCCGCAGCTATTACAAGAGCTCGATGGTTTTAAGCTATGGCACCTACAGGATCACCAGTTCAGAGTACCAAAGGGCGTGGTGTATATCGCCATCGATAGCCCACACTCAGTAGCCAGCCCAAGAAACATCGTAAAAACACGCTTATGTGTTGAGATGTTCTTAGATTCTCTTGAAAAAGAGACCTATCAAGCTGAAATCGCGGGCATGGGTTACAACATGTACACCCATCAAGGTGGCGTGACACTGACACTCTCTGGATTCAGCGAAAAGCAGCCACAACTGCTCAATATGATCCTAGAGCGCTTTCAGGCACGAGACTTTAGTCCAACACGCTTTGAAACCATTAAGTATCAACTTCTCAGAAACTGGAATAACGCGTCGCAAGACCGCCCAATTTCGCAACTGTTTAACGCAATGACGGGTATTTTACAGCCTAACAACCCACCATATGCGGTGCTCATTGAAGCGCTAGAAACGATTGAAGTCGATGAGCTCTCTTCATTTGTTCAATCTATTTTGGCCGAGCTTCATGTTGAAATGTTTGTGTATGGCGACTGGAGACAAGCTGATGCACACAAGATGGCTGAAACACTCAAGGATGCCCTACGAGTTAAAGACCAGGCTTATGAAGAGTCACTGCGCCCATTAATCATGCTAGGCGAAAACGGTAGCTTCCAGCGTGAAGTGGTATGTAACCAAGATGATTCGGCGATCGTGGTTTATTATCAATGCCCTGATATTTCACCTAAGAATATTGCCCTGTATTCGTTAGCCAACCATTTGATGTCGGCGACGTTCTTCCATGAGATACGCACCAAGCAACAACTGGGCTATATGGTCGGCACTGGTAACATGCCTCTGAATCGACACCCTGGCATTGTGCTTTATGTGCAATCGCCGAATGCTGCTCCAGCTGATTTACTGGTCTCAATCGATGAGTTTCTCAACGCCTTTTACATGGTGTTGTTGGAGCTGAACGATTACCAATGGCACAGCAGTAAACGAGGTCTTTGGAATCAAATATCAACACCAGATACTACATTGCGAGGACGAGCTCAGCGCTTATGGGTCGCGATAGGCAATAAGGACTTGGAGTTCAATCAGAGAGAGCAAGTACTAGAAGAGCTCAAAGGGCTCACTCGTTCAGACATGATGCGTTTTGTGGTTAGTCAGCTTAAGCCACGTACTGCTAACCGTCTGATTATGCACGCACACGGCAACGCTCATATTGAGGAAGACAAGCTATCTGCAGGTGTGGAAATTGGCTCTATTGATGAGTTCCAGTTACGCCCGAAAGATACCGAACTTGGCTAATTAACGGGCTAAACATTCAAAAGGTTGATGTGAAGGCATCAACCTTTTTTATTGGGCAAAGTCAAAAGCAGATCTCCTATTACGCTCCTTCGT
>NZ_MCYD01000696.1:1969-3170 GCF_002876325.1 Vibrio sp. 10N.261.52.A1 | reverse complement strand
CATCACTTTATCGATATAGCGCAGCGATTTACCTTGATGAAGAACCTGATGGTCGGTTTCAGAGATCCGCACATACATGCTGTTTGGTACGACATCTTGTAGTCGCTTGCCAATCAAGTCACTGACTTCAGAGATCCCGAGCGCTGTAACAAACGGCTTATTACAGGCTTGATAAACCATGTTTTCATTAAAGATACCGATCGAGTCTGGGCTGGCTTCCAAGATGTTTTGCAAGATAGTGTCTCTTTGCGCAAGTGCCACCTCGGTGTCTTTCCGTTTCTCCATTTCGCCACGCAGTTGTTGCTGCATGTCGTGCCAATCGGTCACATCATGGCTAATAGAAAGTGTCCCAATATTTTCCCCATCTTGAGAAAGTAAGACGCTTTGGTACGTTTCGAGTAGGCAGCTTTTACCATCTTGGTCAGTTGTCCATGAACGCTCACTAACGCGCCCTTTCAGTGCACCACCAGAAACGCTCAAGGTGCCCTCTTCTGGGCGGCCATGCCAAAACTTCTTGAAGGAGCGGTTGCTTGCTAGCAATTCACCTTTTTGGTCCTTTACATAAATCAACTCAGACAGGGAGTCCAAAGCGGTACGGGCGACATTCAGTTCACGTAGTTCTTGGGATTGCTCTTCATTCGTGTTTTTGTAAGGTGATGCGTGAATCATCCACGCTTTTTTGTTTCTAAAGTGGATCTTACGCCCCACAAGATTGATCTTGAGGGACTCAAATTCAGACAGTGCCCAAAGCGAGTTCTGAGCAAATGATCGAGAGTTGATGTGATTGGTTAAGTATTGACGGAAACTATTTTCGCTTTCCACGGTAGGAAAACGAAAGTTTACGCCAATCTGGCGGATACCAAGCAACTGCATTGCCTGACGGTTGGAATACAAGATCTCGCCGGTCCGGACATCAACGAAAAATAGAGGGGATGGCGTCGAGAGAAGTAACTTTTCAATATGAGACTGATAACGTGAATAAAGATGCCAGCAGATCAGAGCAATCAGCAACATGAAAACGATATAAACACCGTAGCCATACGCTCTGTCCCACAACCAAGTCATTACCAGTTCCATCTACTCTCAATCTATACCATAAAATCTGTGAGGGAAATGTTACCACTATTTGGTGGTTTTATCTGCTGTTACCTACTCTCACTCATTTCTATCAATCAGCCGCGTTTAAAACAGGTAATGTGTA
>NZ_MCYD01000696.1:0-1165 GCF_002876325.1 Vibrio sp. 10N.261.52.A1 | reverse complement strand
TAATGCCTTGTGCACCGGTTTTATCCAGTGATCGACCTATCTCTGTCATCGCCAGCCAACGGTTCTCACACCATAACGGAGAGAGTAATGTAGGACGTCTTGCCGCAGAAGAAACACGATGGTAAACCACGTTCGCAGGGGTGCGCTGGATGATATCCGTAGCAATGTCGACATACTCTTCAAGGCTTGGTGCTTCTAGCTTGCCGGCTTTCCATGCTTTAGCCATGGTGCTTCCCTCTACTATATGAAGACCATGAAGCTTGATGCCATCAGTACCCACTGCTAATACCTTTTCTAATGTTTCAAGGTTATCGGCTTTGGTCTCTTTTGGTAGTCCAACAATAAGGTGAGTACACACCTTAATTCCGAGAGCGCGAGCACGCTGGGTGATCGTTTTATACACCGCAAAATCATGGCCGCGATTGATGCGCTTAAGAGTATCGTTGTTGGCCGTTTGCAAACCGAGTTCCAACCAGATCTCATACCCCTTTTCTACGTATCCAGCCAATAACTCTAAAACAGAATCAGGTACGCAGTCGGGTCTTGTGCCCACGCAAAGACCAACGATATCGGCACCAGGTGCTTTTAGCGCCTCTTCATACATATTCTTTAGCACTTGCACCTCAGCATAAGTGCTGGTGTACGCCTGAAAATAAGCTAGATACTTCTTAGCACGAGCAATTTCACCCGCACGATCTTTTAGCTGTTCTGCAATACTCTGAACCTGGGTTTGTTCATCGGCAAAAGACGCCACATTACAAAAAGTGCAGCCTCCGCGGCCAATGGTGCCATCTCGGTTTGGACAACTAAAACCGCCGTGCAGTGTTAGTTTGTGAACCTTTTCGCCATAACGACGTTGAAGATCTTGGCCGATAGTATTGACCAACTCATGTAATTGCATATTTTCAAAGCGCTCAAGTAAATAAGAATGAATATCAGTCTTTTTTGAAAAAAAATTACATCCCTGCAAAATTCGACCAATTAGTTTACTCAAGGCTTTTTGCGAGCAACCTATCAAATATCAATAAACATGCAAAAAATCGGCTCTATTTGCCTAATGCTGCACATTTGTTAGACAAAAAATTCAAAATAAAACGAAAAAAATGGTCTACATGGGTCAACTTTCATTGCAATTCGCCTAGACAAAATTGTAGGATACTCACAC
>NZ_MCYD01000695.1:0-4831 GCF_002876325.1 Vibrio sp. 10N.261.52.A1 | reverse complement strand
CTTTAGATTTATCAAATATTTATATCAGTAATCTAGTTTTTCCGTGTAGCAATCTCTTGAATTACACGCTCTGCCGCTTCTAAGGCACCTTCGATAAATCCTCCAAACTCTTTTGCAGATTCAGTACCTGCAAAATAAATGCCCTGTTTTTCTAGTCGTTCTAACGAAGTATGCAACCCATATTGAGGATGAGTGGAAGGGGGCAATTGATCCTCTTCAACGGCTGTGTAAATTTCTTTTGACCAGTCTAACAGCTTCACTTCGGTGGTGTTGTAAGCTTCTGGACCATAGATCCTTGAAAGCTGTTCAACCGCCATGGTTTTTAATTGTGCAGTACCTAGCTTCATTCGTGTTTCGGCATTGAAACCTACAAACCCGAATAGAGCAGCATGCCCATTTTCAGCACTCGCATCATGAATTTCCACCAGTGGGCCAATTTGACTATTTGCGTACCCTGATAATCCATTCTTCCGCCAGAACGGTTTATCATAAAGTGCGAAGAATTTCGCATGGGCGGCCATCCATGTGGGTGCTCTTTTCAGAGCTTCGAGTGCTTTTGTTGGAAGTGCAGGGGAAAAGCGAATGTTATTTGCAATTAAACGGTGAGGAAGTGCAAGAATAATGTTTTCACTTTCTAAGCGTATGGCCTTTTTTTGGTGGAGAACATCTAATGCAAATCCTTGGCTCTCAGTATGATTAACTCCTTGTAATTGATGCCCACACTTAATGTTATCTTGGTTAAGAAGTGCAGCAACGCCCATGGTTAATTGTGCTATACCCCCAGAAACTCTCATGGACTGAGGTGCGGAAAAGAATTGATTAGGTACTTTGCGAACCCCCTTACCTCCCGCCTGCTCTAGCATCATGTCGCCCGTTTCGTATTGTTCTATGATTGGTAGTGATAGGCTATCGACAAGTCTCATAACTCGCTGATTTATTTGGGGCCAAAACCAAGAAGGGCCAAGATCAAATTGGTCACTTGGACTTGTTGCAGTCAAGCTCGAAGATGATAAGACTCTACCGCCGAGCCTTTCTCTAGCTTCTAGTAATAAGTAGCTATAACCAGTTTTTTCTAGGTATGCTGCTGTGTAGAGGCCGCTTAATCCGCCTCCTATTATAATAAAATCGTATTTCATTGTTTGCCTTGTATCTACCTATCTACTGATAGGTAGTTTAGGCTTTTTTAAATTCGATGGCAATACCTATCAGTAGGTAGGTAAAAGTGAAGTTTTCTATTTGAAATATTCTTGATATGAACTTCTTATGAAAGGACACATTTCGACGGCTTTAAAGTGTCGAAATGAGATTCTATGTAGCTTATGCGCTAGCTATTGCAAAAGCTACCGAGCGTTAATCATTACGTTTAAGCTAGCTTGTTATTATAAGGATTGTTGGAAGCTTTAAGGCAGCAGAAAGTGATTCTGCTGCTTTTGTCTTTGTTGCATCTGAGGGAATTTACAAAGAAAATTGAGGGGCATCACTATCCATTGATAACACTGAGTGATTGAGCAGGCGTTCATCCCAATCATCTTGTGACTCGTACTGCCACTGTCCGTTGGTATAGACAAATGACCAACCAGAACCAAGTCCTCCAGTTAAAGGGTCCGTTATAACGAGTGCGACGGGCCTGCCATTTAGATCAAAAAACATCTGACCAGCGTATCTAATTGTGTGCCAGTTAGTGCCCGCGAGAGTGGTAAAATTATCACTCCTGGTACTGTTGTTTATATCTCCTCCTACGACGCCAATGGAAAATGAACCATCGTTAAATCGAATTCCATATGGATTGTAGATGTCATTACCCTGAGCTTGTTCCTGACCGTATCCATACAAACCAAATCCCAATAGATGCTTCCAAGCAGACGCTTTATACCACGACTTCCAGGACGCCCAGTTTTTATTGTAAAAGCCGCCGCCATTTTTAGCTCTTAAAAATGCAAGTTTTGCGACAGACAAGTTCAGGTTGATCAGATCCCTCTTAATAAGAAACTGTCCTCCTTCAAAGTGAATAGAATCACTTATCGGCTTAGCTCGATCCTTCACATCAAAACTGCATTGGCCTGAGTTACTTGCGCTAGCGCCTGTAAAGAAAGCAGCCCCCATACTAAAGTCGTCGTCATCAAAGTTAGGGCGATCGGGTAAGTCGACATTCATTGATGAGCAGAACGAAGTGAGTAAACTAAAACTCGTAGAAGCCTTTGAGCCTCTTGCGATAATCGATATTCTTTGCAGTAATGCAGATGCCTCTGAAGGGTGTCTATTAATGGTTTGAATTAAAGCAGAAAAGTTTCTTTCTTTTAATGCTTGTATTCTGGAAGGATCTCCATATCCTGAGAAAGTGGGGATTGGCCAATCAAGCTCATTTGCCACACTTTGAGCTAAAATCTCGGTAGGACCATGTCTGTTCAGACTATCGGTGTCAGATGAACCTGTAATATGATGAATTACCTCATGAATTAATGCTTCTTGCCACCATGGGTAGTCGCTTGAATGGATGCTAGGTGCGACGCCTATATTCACGACAGGTGTACCATAGTCGTTCTCGCGAGCTTCATGGCTTGCAATAATTGGCACTTGTTCAGCATCAGAATCTTCGATATCGTCAATTTCTACGTCATCAACATCGGAAAAATCTCCTTCGCGCTCTTCATTAACCTCGTATTCATTGGTAAAGAGAATTTGCCCTACATTTTCTTCGTTATTATGTAGACCAAAAGAAATAGCATGTTGAAATGTTGGCGAATTAAATAGCGCATCTATTAATGTGTATTCTATTGAAGCTGCTGTATGGCGATCGATAATACTTCCATAGCTAGAAACGACCGATTGTGTTATTGCTGAAGAAATAGCTGCTCTTTGAGTACGTGTTAGAGGTTGCTGCATACCAGTGTTGACGACATAGTTAGCATAATCATCACTGTCACGCTCGGGCTTTTCACTTTCAGCAAATGCATCTCTTGGGGTAACAACAGTTAATATCAGGGTTGCAAGTAATACTGGATACTTAATCATGTTAAACTCAACGCATATTGGATGGGGTTGTATTATTTACTTACCGAAAGCTAAATCAAGTGTTGAAGTACAAAAATGGGCTTACACTACGAGTTAATCAAACTTAAAAGATTGGAAAGGAATATTCACTTAATTCTCGTATATTCCGAAACGGGAAATGTTCGGTTGAGCACAAACACACAGAGTTCTCATTGAGCTTTCCGAATGGTTGCGGTATCGCTGAAATATATAATTTGGCTAGACATGCCAGGCGACTCTAAAGGGAGCCATTGATTGCAGCGCTTGCAAGTAAAGCAACTCAGGAGCCAAAGGTAACTAAAAAAGTTAACCCACTGATAAGTAGCAGAGAGCTGACAGCTTGAGTTAACCCCCAAGCGGTGGCGGTAATAGCAAAACGAGTCCAACGCTTTGGGCCCGCAGAATCCAGCCCGCTAATGAGAGCGGCGGGCATTGTCATCAGCGCGGTCATCGCGACAGCCGTTTGATTGAATACCACTCATAAACCAAGAAACAACACAATGGCGCTGGTGGCACGAAGCCCAAGATTGACCGAAGGGGAATACCAGATTTTACGTAGAATGGCAGGGGAGAACGTCATGTGGATACCTTGTCTTTTTACTTGTTAGATGGACCAACTTTAGAAAAGAATCCAATCATTTAGTGGCACTCTGTAGCTATAACTATAGAGTGCCACGAATAAAAATTGAAGATATCAAGATGCTTGGTATTGACCTATTAGTTTGATCTCTGGTCGGAAGAACGGTAGCTAGAGATTGACAAAAACTACATTGATTCAGTTTCTATAATTTCATTCATTAAACGGTCAATTTGGAACACAACTTGGATACTCGCATCTTCCATTGCTTGAACCGCTGTGATTACGCCTTTTGTATCGCCTGAGGCTGCTTGACTCATAGCTTTTCGACCGTTGTCATGCACCTGTTTGTGTGGCTCTTCAAGCAATTGATAGCTTCTCAAGTGATTGTAAGCCTTACCATCACCGCGATAATACCATTGGCCTAAGCGACACTCTGAGTGAGTGTTGATGGTTTCAGTGAATGAACCACTTTGGAGTAGGCGATAGGTATTATTTTTCCAGATAGCGTGGTCGAGTTTTACCGAATCCAAGAACGCGCGAGTAGAAGCAATATGGATCACTTGCTTCATGTTTTCCGACTTCACAACTACTTCGTTAACAATAGAGCTTATTTGTGCGGACGACGCTGATACTTCTTCTGCGCAAACTTGGTTCTCTCCAATAGAGGTCTTTATCGCGTTTACTTGCCCCAAGACTTGCTTGACTAATGAGTCAATTTTTTCGCTAGCTTCACTGGCCTTTCCCGCAAGGGTTCTCACTTCGTCAGCGACGACTGCAAACCCGCGTCCTGCCTCACCTGCGCGCGCGGCTTCAATAGCAGCGTTTAATGCTAAAAGGTTAGTTTGGTCTGAAATCTCTTGGATAGTCGATACCAGGTTAGAAATAGCGCCAGCCGTATGATCCAATATATCGACAGATTGAATGCTTTGAGACGCCTGATCGCTGATCTTGATTGCGCGGTTGTCTAGGCGCACCAATGCTTGATGTGTTTGTTTAAACATATCATCCAGCTGTTGAAGCTCTTGGTTTTCATGAGCCATAGATTTCGCACTTTCAACCATCTCTTTTTGAATGGTTTTGAGCATATCTCCACCTTTCAAGCAATTAGACATCATTTTACTGCTGTTGTGATGTTGTTGATGTGTCGATTGAGCGAGGTTTTGCGACTTATTTAATTCCATTTCGAGAGCATTAATATCAGATTCATGCTTCTTTTTTAGT
>NZ_MCYD01000694.1:0-12275 GCF_002876325.1 Vibrio sp. 10N.261.52.A1 | reverse complement strand
TACCTCAACTTAGAAAACAAAAAAGCATCGTTGAAAATAAAAAACGATGCTCCATAAAATGATAAGTAGGGGTTAGTGAAAAAATCGTGAAACTTGAGCTTACGACTTTATTGCTAATAATGCTCCGAATGTTAAAAGGCCAAATCCGCAGGCTTGATTGAGCCTTTTCTTGGCTTTCAACAAGTGTTTTTGCAAAGTCTTCGAAGTAAATAACATTGCGACAATTCCAAACCACACGCCGTGAAGGACAATCATGTAAAGCCCGTAACCGAGTGCGATATGTTGGTTTTCAGCGTCAGGTGAAATGACCTGGCTGAAGATACTCAAGAAGAACAACATGGTTTTAGGGTTGAGTACGTTACACAAAAAGCCTTGGGCTAAATAACGCCAAACACTGATGCTCTGCGTCGTTCCTTCCATAGGGGCAAGTTTGTTGTCTGCGCTTATAATTCCTTTAATCCCTAAGTAAACAAGGTAAGCGGCACCTGCGTATCGAATGATGTCAAAAAGTTGCTCATTCTGTGAAATTAGGTAACTGATACCTAGCATTGAATAACTAATATGAACACAAATCGCTAGGCTTACCCCTAACGCTGTCCAAATACCGGCTTGCCTACCTTGATTGACGCTATTCTTCAGAACTAAAACGAAATCAGCACCGGGGCTTATAACAATTAATAGCCCCAACACCGCTAAGCTTAACCACTCCATAAATACTCCAACTCTCTTATTTGATGAGCCGTCATTGTATGGTTTTTATTTGCTACCTATAATCGAAATGAAATCCACGAAACTGTGAGAAAAAATCACATATGAGGCATCTTAAAGCATTTCATGTTTTTCATGTCGCCGCACATTCGATGAGTTATAGCGAAGCGGCAGAAAAGCTGAACATTACCCATGGTGCGGTGAGCAAACAGATCAAGGTGTTAGAAAGCCACTTGTCACAAACTCTGTTTTATAAGCAGGGTCGCAATGTGTGTTTGACCAAAGAGGGTGAGTTGCTTAAAGGCTACACAGAGCAAGCGTTTCAGGCGTTGGACACAGGTATCCAAAAGCTTAACCAACCGAACAACCACGCGCTCGAAGTGTCGTGCGAACCAACATTGACCATGCGCTGGTTGATGCCTCGTTTAGGCGATTTTTACGCCGAGTCGGGTATTGATGTTCGTTTGTCGACTGCTGGTGGGGCTGTGAATCTAGATGCGACAGGGCTCGATATGGCAATTCGACGGGATGATTTTAAGCTAACCGAAAGCTATAAACAGACACGATTAGTAGAAGAGTGGGTTGGTCCCGTTTGTTCTCCTGAATACTGGCAACAGATAAAGGACAACTTGGGAGATATAAAGCTATTACACAGCAGTACTCGACAGAATGCTTGGGCGCATTGGATGTCTATCACAAAAGACGCAGTAGACAGTGAGGTGTTATCGCAAGTAGCAATGAACCAAACATTCGCACACTTCTACTTTTGCTTTCAGGCGGCTGTTGATGGGTTAGGGATTGCACTTGGGTCTTACCCACTTGTCGCCGATGATATTGAAAGAGGCAACTTGATCGCTCCGTTTGGCTTTGTACCTTCTGGTCATCAGTACATATTGCTCACGCAAGACAGCGATCAAGATGATTCAGGCCACTTGTTCGTAACTTGGCTGAAGAGTGAGCTGTCGCAGTGTGTTCCAGCTATTGAACCAACGCCTCCTAAAGGCAAAAGCTAATTGACTCTTGATGCCGACTGTTTAGCAAGCTCATGGGGTGGCACACCGAACGCTTTCTTAAACGCATTGGTGAAGTTTGAAGGATGTTGATAGCCCGCTTCATAGGCCGCTTCGGTGATTGAAACTAAGCCACGCTCTAAATGCAAACGTGCGATATCTAGGCGTCGGTGGCGAATATAGCCGTTGATGGTTAGGTTGTAAGACTGCTTAAAGCGGCGTTGTAAATTGGAGACACTCATTGAGAACCGACGCGCGATACTTTCAAGGCTGAGCGGCTGATCCAGGTTGATTTCAATGTAGCTGATGATGTCTTCTATCTTATTATCGAACCCTTTTTCGGCCTTAACTTGGCTATTGTTTTCAGCAAAACCACTGTTTATATTCGTGCTATTTTGGCTAACGTTTATATTTTCAGTGGAGCACTCTTGGCAACATTGGAGCGGTATTTGAGACAAGATTTGCGCAAGTAGCTGTTGAGTCAGTGTCTCGACCACAAGCTTGTCCTGAAAGTTGGTTGGTGTTGCTTGGCTTGTAAGTTTGCTAGCGAGTTGAATGATGTCAGTGTTGATCTGAATATCGTAACAAGCCTTGTGTGAATCTAAGAATGACTTACTTGAACAGTGATCACTCAAACGTGTTTTAATCCATTGTGGTTTAACCAAGATATTGATCTTATTCATTTTATTATCTTGAATTAAAGAACGTCTAAAGTTGGCTGGTTTGGCTAAGTTCACTACCACGCCTTGTGGTCCATTGCTGGCATCGAGGTCGAACTCCAAATCGTCGTAGCCAAAGGTGAGTTTTCCTTCTAGAAGGATAGTAATCAAAATAGCGGAGTGGGCCGTAGATACGATATTACTGTCGACCAGTTCGATACAGCGACCACCATGGACAAAAATTTGGTCGTTGTATTGGTAAGAAAGAAACTTCCCCTCAGCGAGTGAAGTCTGCTTAGTTTGACCTTGTGTCACGATGATCTGTTTTTCAGTCTGTTCTAGCTTTTTGGTGAGAGCAACCTTCTTGGTAAATGTAGACTTTTTGGCTATCACATTCGCTTTCGCCACAGCCATTTCGGCAAGTTTAGTTTGCTCTGACGTTACTTCACCCATTTGACCTTTCCTCATAACAGCTATGCGTTTTCGCATAAGCAAATCATCTGTGCATTTATAAATTACAACCCTATCATATTTGCGAATTATTATCATTTACACCTAGGATTGAATTTATGGAAAGCCCAGTCAGCTCAACAATCAAGCTTTCAGCCCTCTGTATTGCCATAGCCAGTGCGGTTAGCAGCCCTGTGATAGCAGAAGAGAACACATCGCACTTTGACGAAGTGGTGGTGTGGGGAACGAAGGTATCTAGTAACACCGAATCGATCATTGCCGACGATATGTCACTTAAGCAAGCTGACCATATGTCTGATCTACTACGTGAGATTCCGGGTGTTGATGTTGGCGGCACGCACTCGGTGAACCAAAGGATTACGATTCGTGGCTTGAGCGAAACGGACCTCGATATTCGACTTGATGGCGCATCTCAGCACGCCAACATGTTCCACCATATTGGCAACCTCACGCTTAACCCAGACATTTTGAAATCGGCCGATATCCAAGTAGGTAACAACTCAGTCACGCAAAATGGACTCGGTGGCTCTGTGTTGTTTGAAACTAAAGATGCAAAAGACCTGCTTCGTTACGACGAAAGATTCGGAGCTCGTGTCTATGGCGGTTATGCCACTAACGCAAGTCAGCAAGGCTCTTTAACTGTGTATGGCTTATTATCGGATAACGTTGATGCCATGCTCTACAGCCACTACATGAGCCGTGATAACTTTGAAGATGGTGACGGCAATGAGACCTTTGGTTCAGAAGGGGATGTATATAACATTCTAGGTAAAATTGGCTTTGAACCGAGCGACTTGCACCGATTTGAACTCGCTTATGATCTCTACCGCGATAGCGGTGATTATAGTCCACGCCCGGATATGTCGGGTGGCGCGAATGAAGGTCTTTCTAACGATATTCTAATCCCGACCGATTACGATCGTGACACCGTCACTGCAAGCTATGAGCTACGTGGCGATATTCATCAAGGTGACGTGACGCTTTACAACACTCAAACTGAAATTAAGCGTGATGAAACTGTTATGGCACCACGCTGGCCATCGAACCGTTTGTCTAAAAACACGGCAAAGAATCAGAACTTTGGCGTGAATGCTAAGTTCCAATCGGACTACCGTTTGATGTCGTTTGATAATGTTGCGACTTACGGTTTTGATTACATGGACAAGTCATCAAGCAGTTATTACGGCAGCAGTAAGTTTATGGATGAATCGGCCATTTCTACCGCGCTTTTTGTTGAAGACCAGTTCTACTTTACTCAAGCCTTCTCGATCACAGCGGGTATTCGCTTTGATGATTATCAGCGTAAAGCTGAGACAGGAAATGACGATTTCGATGATGTAACTTGGTCTTTAGCGACGCAATGGAATATGACACAAGATTGGACGCTGTTTGCGAGCACACGTTCGTTATTTAAAGGCCCTGAGTTGATGGAGACCTTTATTGCGTATCAAGATGCCGCGTACTTAGCGGATGATATCAAAGCTGAAACAGGGCAGAACACACAAGGTGGCGTGCGTTTCGACAAGCGTATTGATGATCACTTTGTTGGGGCAAACCTAACTGTATTCCAAACCAATATTGATGATTACATTGCAGAAGAGTACCAGCGTACAAGCCAAAGTTACTTGATTTACAACTTAGGCGATGTGGAGATCAAAGGCTTTGAAGCAAGCTTGTCTTACGGCTACGAGATGTTTAACAGTAAACTTTCTTATGCACGTTCAGATACTAAAAACAAAGACACAGGCGGCGCTGTCGCGGGTGGAAATGGTCGCAGTATTGATATGGGCGATAGCATCACGTTGACTCTGGATTATCAGTCTGAAGCGCTTGAAACGATCTTTGGGTGGAACTCGATGTTTGTAAAAGACGAAGATAACGTATTCGATGGTCAGCCAATTAAAGAAGGTTACGATGTTCATAACCTTTATGCGCAATGGGTGCCATCAACGGTCGATGGCCTGTCTGTTACCTTTGGTATCGACAACGTGTTTGACGAGCAATACACCTCGCACGCATCTCGTTCAGGTACCGCAAGAGGCTTTACCTTGGATGATTATGAACCTGGCCGTAACTACAAGCTTTCTGCCGCGTATCAGTTCTAGGAATGAGGAACGAAATAGGTTTAGTCATAGTGACAAACTAGCGGTCGTAGGGAGCCGCTAAGTTTATAGTCCGAAAATGAAGCTATCCGTTTAAGCCACTCGTTGAAGTGAATAGTGGAAAGAAAAGCGCCTGTCGAGCAAGGAATCGAGAGGCGCTTTAGTTTTTATTACTAGAAAGGTTACATGGGCTTAATACAAATTACTCAATGGGCAGAGACAATAAACCACCATTGAGCTCGACTTGTTTCAGCCACTCTTTTGGAATCGCACCGTCTTCTTCGTAGAAACAAGCCGCTAATACTGCGCCAATCACAATCGCACGCCCACAACTATCACCGCCACATAAAATGTTATCTCGAATACCTTGTTTAAAGCTTTGAGCGCCTGCAATGATGCGAATCAGCAGTGGGAACGCGGCGCTTAATTCACAATGCAATCCAAATTTCTTTGCAGCCTCAGTGATTGAAAGTTCAGGCTCGGCTAGTGCTTCATCGATTTGATCGTGTATAAACCTGCTGCAGGTTTGTCTTACCATCTCTACCGATTGTGATGGAGAGTTACCTTGTATCGCAGCTTGAATTAGCAGCGTGATTGCCTGCGCCCATTCGACGGCTTTGTCATTATTGTTGGTGACTCGAACCGCGCTTTCGACCATCGCTGGTAAGGTGTGAGACGTATAAGTACAAGCCACTAATGGGATAATTTTTGAAACAGCAGGCAATTGCGTGTCATCAGCGCCACAGGCTGTGATGGGGGCATCGGCGACTTCCAATTGATGGATATTCAGCAAGCTCATGCGCGTCGCTTTATCTATGTAACCTTGCCAACTGCCGCCGAAATCAAACCAGAAGCGGAAATGCTTGATGTAGCATGCTTCATCGTAGTGTTGATTGTCGACTAGGCTATCGACCATCGCTAATAGTTGAGCGCCGTATTGTGATTGGTCGCCTGCGGATTTTCCTTGGTGAGCAAAATAGCCTTTATCTTGATAATCGGACTCGTTTGGCGAACGAAACTCAGGCTCAAAACCCGCTACCTGTATGATCCTCTCTTGATCGTATAACCAATGCAGCCCCATAGAGGCAGCGTCCCCCACTAATGCGCCGACAACGGCATAAAATGCTCTTTCTTTATGATTGTCCATGTTGGTTTGACCTTTGAGAGAGTCCGATGGGATTTGGTATTCAAAGTATAGTAATTAAATGAAGGGTTTGCTGCGTTTTAGACGAGAGTTTTGAAACGATTAATCCTGATTGGTCAATGAGTTAAACCAATCAGGATAAGCTGATGAATATTATAGGCTAGGTCAAGCAGAGGTTACTGAAGTGCTACAGAAACAATGGAGTGACTAGTGCAAACTAGCGGTTGAGATAAGCACTTGAGCGTTGCTCTATCTTTCTGAAAATGCGCGAGAGCGTTAAGCATAGTGCGAAGTAAACCGCGCCAACAATCAGCCAGATTTCAAAGATCAAACCGGATGAGTTGGCCATCTCGGTGCCAACGAAGGTCATTTCTTGAATCGAAATCAGAGACACAATCGAGGTGTCTTTTACCAACGAAATTGCTTGGCCAGCCAAAGGTGGTGTAATCGCGGTTAATACCTGTGGGCCTACTACATATCGATATTTTGAGAAGACGGATAAACCAAGTGAGTCCGCCGCTTCCCATTGGCCTTTAGGAATGCTTTCCAAGCCAGCACGAATTACTTCAGCGATATACGCCGAAGAGAGTAGACCAATACAGATAACCCCAGAAGCTAAGTTTTCCCAAAGGTTGGCAGGGCCAAATAGAAAAGCTTGCAGTTGGTTGATGTCGCCATTGTGTTCACGCAAAAGGGTTTCTAAACCAAGTAAAGGAATCAGTTGGTTAGAGACAAAAAAGTAAAAGATAAACACAAAAACCAGTGGCGGAATATTTCGAACCAATTGGATGAAAAGCAGAGCTGGCGTCTTAAATAAAGCGATTTTAGAGTGTCTTGCGACCCCAAGCAGGGTACCGAAAGATAATGCCAACACCATACTCCACAAACTTAAACGTAGTGTTGCGACTAGGCCTTGGAAGAAGTAAGGAATACTACCTTGAGAAGGGGGAATGAAGATCAGCGTGAATGCGTCTTCCCATCGCCACTGATAGTTAATGCCGACAGCAGAGCGATAATAAAGCCAACCTGCAAACGCACAAATGATGGCGAATAACATACCATCTAAGAGATTAAGGCGTTGATACCAAGGCTTCATGTGAAGGTTGGGCTTGGGCGTTGATAATGCGCTAGTACTACTCACGTCATTCCTGTTAAACAATGATAATTAATGTGTTGTGAGAGTGAGCTATGAGTTTATAGCTATCTCGGGTGTTTCTTAAAAGGCAGTACCAGTAAGGTACTGCCTTGATTGGTTATTTAGCGTCTAATTAGCCGTCGATTACTGGCCTTGAGCAATCTGATCTTGCCAATCTAGAGTTGAGAACCAGTACTCGTAACGTTCTTTCAACCAACCATCTTCAGTACGTGCTTTGATCCACTCGTTGAAGAACTCCGCTTTGTCCGTTTCACCTAGGCGAACTGCAAATGCCTCGTTGCCTTTTGATAGACGTTCATCAAATGGAATGAATAGCGTGTCAGCGTTCTTGATCGCTTCGTGCTCTGGCTTAGGGCTAGAAGCGATAACCGCGTGTGCATTGCCGTTTAGTACTTCTTGGAACGCTTGAGCGTCGTCATCGAACTGAAGTACTTTTGCTTTCGGGAAGGTTTCACGAGCAACTTGAACTGTGAAGGCGCCACGACGAGCTGCAATTTTCACTCGACGAGAGTCGAAATCAGAAATCTTGCTGAAGCCTTCTGCTAGCTCTTTGTTAGCCGCCAGTTGAACACCAGAGTGAGAATATGGTTCAGTAAAAAGAACACTCTTAGCGCGTGCTTCAGTAATCGACATACCGCCAATGATTACGTCAAACTTATTCGATAATAGTGAAGGGATAATGCCATCCCATGCTGTCGGTACAAATTCAACTTTCCAGCCTGAATCCTCAGCAAGGCGTTTTGCAACATCGATTTCAAAGCCGACAAGATCGCCTTGTTTGTTACGCATTGCCCAAGGAACAAAAGTCGACATGCCAACACGTAGAGAGCCACGCTCGTTGATTTTGTCTAAGTTAGGCGTTTCAGACGCAAGTGCAGGCAAACTTACGGCAAGCGCAAGTAAAGCAGTGATAGCGGTTTTAAATAGCTTCATGCTGATAAATCCTTATTGTGTTCGCCAGTTAGCTCCGAGCTTATGCTCAAGCCAAGCTGCAACGGCAGAAAGTGAAAGTGTAAGTGCAAGATAAATGATTGCCACAGAGAACCAGATCTCAAATGGCATCGCAGTTTCAGAAACAATGTTTCTGGCCTCGGTTGTTAGGTCGAAAATAGCCATGACACTCACAATCGAAGAGTTTTTGATAAGGGAGATCACTTCGTTGGTCAGAGGTGGCAACGTGCGTTGTACCACTTGAGGAAGAATCACATCCCAATAAGTATAGGTCTTTGATAAACCCAAAGATTGAGCGGCTTCAAACTGTCCTTTAGAAATACTATTTAACCCGGCACGAAATATCTCAGCGGTGTATGCCCCTTGGAAAAGTGCCAAAGCTAAAACAGCCGTGCTAAAGCGATCCAGCCCGATTACAGGGCCGAATACAAAATAGAGCAGGTAAATTTGTACCAACAATGGTGTATTACGAATCAATTCCACATAGCTGGTGGCGAGGGTGCGACCGACAATCGAATTGGAATTACGTAATAGGGCAGTGGTTAAGCCAATCACCAGTGTTGCAACTAAAGAAATCAGTGAGATATTGATGGTAACGAGTAGTCCTTCCATCAATTCTGCAGGCCACCATTCACCATCTTCATAGAAAGCGATGTAGTCAGGTACTCGATCCCATTGCCAGCTGTATCCCATCGCCTGAGCACCAGAATCGAGGATCCAAACAACGGCTGCCGCAAGCACCACAATTTGTACCAAGGCAGAGAGGGCGGGTTTCACTATTTTCAGTAGCATCAGTAAGTCAGAATCTGGTTTAGGAACGCTTGAGTACGTTCGTGTTGAGGATTTTCGAACAGACTCTGTGGTGTATTTGATTCTACGATCTGTCCTTCGTCCATAAAGATGACTCGGTCGGCAACGCGTTTTGCAAAGCCCATTTCGTGTGTCACGCACACCATGGTAATGCCTTCACTTGCCAGTTCGACCATTACATCCAGTACTTCATTGATCATTTCCGGATCAAGGGCAGATGTCGGTTCATCAAATAGTAGTAGTTCTGGCTTCATACAAAGAGAGCGCGCAATTGCCACACGTTGTTGTTGGCCGCCTGAAAGTTGAGCCGGGTACTTATTCGCTTGCTCTGCGATGTGTACACACTCGAGATAATGCATGGCGGTTTTCTCTGCTTCTTCTTTGCTTTTTTTGAGCGTACGAATAGGAGACAGAGTCAAGTTTTCGAGCACAGTAAGATGGGGGAATAAATGGAAGTGCTGAAACACCATTCCAACTTGGCCTGGTGTGTTGAACTTGCAGGGAAGCGACTGTTCTAACACGGAAAGTTCGCCACTTTCGAACGGTTCTAGCTGATTGATACAGCGGATAAGAGTGGATTTACCAGAACCAGATGGTCCGCAAATCACCAAAATCTCTCCCTGTTCAATATTAAGATCGATATCCTTTAGGGCATGAAAATCACCATACCACTTGTTAAGTGACTTAAACTTAACCATTTCCTTAAGATTGTTCAAATCGTTGTTCATACCTAGTAAAGAGACAGGTTTACCTTAACAATATAGAAATATGATTGCACATAAAATTAGGAACTTATGAGAATTTAATAGCATCTTGTAGGGCAAATAAAAAGCAGCGCCGGATTAGGACGCTGCTTGAGGGTATACGCAAGGTCAAAGAATTTGGTTCAGTTTCGCTGGATAAATTTTTAAATTATCGCGATTTTATTTAGAAACCTGATTTCTTTGCTTTAATTTTAACCGTTAATGGATCGCAGACTCTAGAATCTCGCGAGTTTTTGCTAGCGTAATCGCTTGGTTCTCGCCAAGTTGTAGGTAGCCATGTGATTCTAGTTGTGCAACGACGTTGTCGATAGCCGTTGCTTTATCCGCTTCGTAGCCATCAAACATAGTCGCTACGTCTAGGCTGTGGTAGAAGGCTTCGATAGCATCGATAGTGCGCTCTGCTAAATCTGCGCCAGTTTCTAAGCCAAATACGTTAAGCCCCATCTGCTCTAGCTTAGTGCGTTTCGCTTCAATCTGGTTACGAAGCAGTGAAGGTTGAACGATAGCTAGAGAACGCGCGTGGTCGACATGCCACAATGCCGTGAACTCATGACCAATCATGTGCGTTGCCCAATCTTGAGGAACGCCAGTACCAATAAGACCGTTTAGCGCTTGGTTAGCCGTCCACATTAGGTTTGCACGCCATGTGTCGTTATCACGCTCGTCGTATTGTTTACCCAGTAGAAGAAGGTTTTTCAACAATGTTTCTGCATAGCCGTCTTGAACCATCGCGTTAGCTGGCATAGTGATGTATTGCTCACACACGTGAACCCAAGCATCGACCAGACCATTCACCAATTGACGCTCTGGTAGAGACTTCATTACATCAGGATCCATAACTGCAAACTTAGGCTGTACCGCAGGGTTTAGGAAAGCCAGCTTCTCTTGAGTCGCTTTACGAGTGATTACTGCACCCATGTTTGATTCAGAGCCTGTAGCAGGAAGCGTCAGTACCGCACCGATTGGCGTTGCTTCGGTGACTTGGTGCTTGCCTGTTAGGATGTCCCAACCGTCACCGTCGTATTTCGCTGCTGCTGCAACGTATTTCGAACCATCGATTACTGAACCACCGCCCACAGCGATAATGAATTCTACGTTTTCCTCTTTAACGATAGCGACTGCTTTGTCTAATGTTTCTTTGGTTGGGTTTGCTTCAACACCAGAAAACTCAATCCAAGCGTGATCTTTAAGAGCTGCGACTACTTGGTCGTAAACACCGTTGCTTTTGATTGAACCGCCACCGTAGATGACAAGCACTTTCTTTGAAGTATCAACGGCTTGGCTGATAGCGTTGATTTGACCTTGGCCGAAGTGGATAACAGTAGGGTTAACATAGGTAAATTGCATCGTCAGTTCCTTGTGTAAAGCTAAAATTTTTATTTTGTTGTAGTGCTCAATTTCTATATTTGCATATTAGTACACGGAATTAGGGTGGTGAAGGTCAATTTCTCCAAACTAATTGCCTATTTCTACATAATTGATATTCTCTTTGGGCTTTTGTGCAAACTAACATCACCCTTTGAATGGAACACCACCTGTTATGAATACACTCGCTCAGTTACTGCAATCTTACGTTGAACTCAAAGGTTGGGATGATCTTGAAGGGATCAGAGAAACAGAGATAGAGGGCGTATGGTTGTATCGCAGTAGTGGTGGGAATCAGCGCCAACCATTCACTTACCAGTCAGGTATCATCATGCTTGGACAGGGTAAAAAGAATATCTACATAGGCGACAGGCCAGTAACTTACGCGGCAGGTGATTACCTTGTGGTGGGGGTGCCAATGCCATTGGAGTGTGAAGCTTTACCAGTTGATGGTGAGCCGTTAATGGGTTTGTCGATCAACATTGATTCTCAGCGTTTGCACAGCTTAGTGAAAAAGCTCGAAGAGCAAGGTTTTCTGGAGAGTTATTGTAACAAGCACAAACAGAATTCGAGTGGCTTAGAGTCCACTCGAATGGAAACGGCGATGCTAGAGAGTTTCACTCGGTTGGCGAAGACACTGCATTGCGATATCGAAGCCAACATCTTGGGTGACGCAATGGTGACGGAGATTGTTTATCGCGCTTTGACAGGCTCTGAGGGCCGCGTACTGTTTGATTTAGCCCATCATGATGGCCATTACGCACGCGTCGCCAAAGCATTGTCTAAAGTGCATGAAGAGTATGATCAAACCATTACTGTTCAGTCGCTAGCTGACGAAGCGAATATGAGTGTGTCTGCTTTCCATAATGCTTTCCGTAACGTCACTTTCGAATCACCGCTCCAATACTTGAAGAAGGTTCGGCTTAACAAAGCCAAGGAGCTAATCCAGTTAGAAGGCCTACGTATCAGTGATGCCGCACGCCGAGTTGGCTATTCTAGTCCATCTCAATTCAGCCGAGAATTTAAGCGTCATTTCAATACCACGCCACGAGCTGTTTAGTTTTCCTTCCTCGTAATCTATATTCTGAAACAGGTGATTTTTATTAAACATATTATTAACGTAACTATATAAAAC
>NZ_MCYD01000693.1:0-2979 GCF_002876325.1 Vibrio sp. 10N.261.52.A1 | reverse complement strand
ATAGAAATTAGTTAGAATCATAGCGCAATAAAGAGTACCCAACTAAAAGAACGAAACTAAGAGTACAAATATGAATAACTATTTTGAAAGCCCATTCATGGGTAAATCACTTAAAGAACAAGTAACCAACCCAAATATCATCGTGGGTGAGCACAGTTACTATTCAGGCTACTATCACAACCATAGTTTTGATGATTGTGCGCGCTACTTGGTTCCTGACCGAAGTGATATCGACAAGTTGATCATCGGCAGCTACTGCTCGATTGGCTCTGGTGCCGTGTTTATGATGGCAGGCAATCAAGGTCACCAAAACCAGTGGGTGAGTACGTTCCCATTTTTCTACCAAGAAGATGAAAAATTTGAAGGGGCAATCGACGGCTTTGAACGCTCAGGCGACACTGTGATTGGCAATGATGTCTGGATAGGCACAGAGGCGATGATCATGAGTGGCGTAAAGGTTGGCGATGGGGCCATTATCGCTAGCCGCGCAGTTGTAACCAAAGATGTTGAGCCGTACTCAATTGTTGGTTCTAACCCAGCTCGTCATATCCGCTATCGTTTTAGTGAAACTGAAATTGCGCAGTTGTTAGAAATGAAGTGGTGGGAATGGAATGAAGAGCAGATCAAAGGTGCGATGTCCTTGATGTGCTCTTCTGATATCGATGGCTTGTACCAGTATTGGAAGACCTTCGCTTAATATCTTCTGCTTGGTACATTGAATCGTGATTTAGCTAGATACCGGCTCCGACTTGAAAATAGAGTGCGGTATCTTCTTCGCTGAACGCAATATCAACCCCTGAAATCAGGCCATAACGCCTTGCGATAAGGTATCGGAAATCAACGCCATACGCTGCGTGTGAGCTTTGTTCGAACATATCGCTGTCACTGTCGCCAGCATAACCAATCCCAGTAAACACACCTGTAGACCAACGTGGCGTCCATTGTTTGCTTACTTGCACCTCTGCCGCAAAGGTATGCTCTCCTTGATAGCGGTTTCTCGCAATACCCCTTAACTGAATGTCTGGATAGTATTGAGGTGAGAGAAAGCGTTCATCAGTCGACAAGGATTTGTATTGTCCGCGCAACGCGAGATTCCATTCCTTATTGAGTTCCCAATAGTTCAGCCCTTCAAGATTGAACGTTTGGTAGTTGTAATCACTGCCAAGTCCATCGCCAAACCATAGATACTCAGCGACATAGTTGTAGCCTTGAGTGGGATTTAGAAAGCTATTTTTACTGTCGTACTCAGCGATTAAGCCCAAGCCTGATGAGGTAGGTGAGGTATTCCCAATATTGTTTAGGATCTCTTGTGCTTTAGGGTGGTTATTTAGTGACAATTTAGGTGCAAAAAATTGCTGCGATAAACCGACTAACCATGGTGTATCTTGGATTCGAAACTGAAGCTTTTGTATCCCTCCCATGCCTTTTAAGCCAAGCTCGATTCCTTCATTTGGAGCGAGTGGTGAAAGGGCATTGGGAGAACTTTGTCGGTAGAAAGTCATGTTGATATCGCCATAACCCAAACCACCAAGGTAGCGTATCGAATCCTCTTTCCAGCTTCGCTTGTGACCAATAAACGCCATCCAAGTGCCGTTTTCTGTCGCAAAGCCACCGACTGCGGTGATTGCTGGTGTTAAGAGTTGTGCGCCTCCATCAATCG
Organism: Vibrio sp. 10N.261.52.A1; assembly: GCF_002876325.1. NCBI lineage: Bacteria > Pseudomonadati > Pseudomonadota > Gammaproteobacteria > Vibrionales > Vibrionaceae > Vibrio > Vibrio sp. 10N.261.52.A1. The sequence goes on along the minus strand of NZ_MCYD01000693.1, from coordinate 1,319 downwards.
ATTTTTCTGCTAGCTCTTTACGTGTGTTTTTCTGTTCTTCTGATTCATGAAGGAAGATACCGGTGAAACCACCACCGTAACCAACCGCAGGCTCTGTGATCAAAATCGGGACAGGTAAAAAGCCATAGGCATTTTCAGCGAGGTATTCACCCATGTCTAAGTGACCATCGATTTGGTCGATAAAACTCACCGCACCTGCTGTTGTAGAGACCAGCACGAGAGCACTTGCGGCTAGGGGGGTTAAGTTCATAACGTTCCGTATTATTCACTGTCTAATAATTTCAGTGTAATCAATCGAATAGATAGCGCAATAACACGAACGTTATTAAGTAAGAACTGTGTTTAAACGTGAACCGAATAACAGTTATCGTTGGATTGTTGCTATGTAGTCAAGAACATCAATCGCATCTTGCTTTGTGATAACGCCTTGCCATGCGGGCATACCTTCCTCGATATTGCCTTCTAAAATCTCATCAGCCAACGTGTTTTTAGTCGTAAAAAATTGGCCAAGCTTTTTGGGAATGTTGGCTGGCTTGTTCGGTAAAGAAGCGGATGCAGGGCCGTCGCCCAATGCTTTGTTACCATGACATGTTTGGCAAAGCTGTTGATATTTGGCTTTGCCATTGGCGAAATGAGACGCATCATTAGCCGAGGCAGCGTTCGCAGTAAAAGACATCACTACAGCGATTAAACCAAAGTAAGCTAACAGGGGTTTATGGTTCGTAAATTTCATCGTCTTGTTCTCATGGTTATTTAACAACGTAAGAATAAGTGGGTGTGGGTAGAAGAAACGTGAATAACCAAAGTGGGACTATGATTAAACCCATGAGCATCTGGTGTATATGCTGTTTCAATGTGACGTAAGTAAATGATTGATTATAAACAGTTTGCATAGTATGGCATGTCGCATTAGCGTGGTGGATGAATGGAGGGTATTATGATTAGTTGCAGTGATTACGATTATATTGAAATTGTGTGTATGCACAGGTACCCAGTTAAGCTGACCTTGAAATCCGGAGAACAGGTCGAGGGGATCGCTGTAGATACGCAGCGTAACCAAGACAAAGAAGAATGCATTAAGTTAAGTGTTGAAGGTCGAGAACAACTTGTTGTGTTGACCGGAATTACTGAATTAGAAGTGTGTGTCGACAACCCTCATTTTAAGCAAATATCTTTCAAAACGTCATAGGGTGACATATGAGTAATTCAATCGAGCAAGGCTACTGCACATCTTGTCGTGAACGTACGCAACACGTTGTTGTATTGGTTAGAAAGGAAAGTGCATTTGCAGGCAAGCCAAACCAAAAGCGGCATGAATT
>NZ_MCYD01000692.1:0-10852 GCF_002876325.1 Vibrio sp. 10N.261.52.A1 | reverse complement strand
ACTTTAGCTACTCATAATATGTGGACACTTCGCATTTATTTCAAGCTAAAAAATAAATAATCCGCACATTTGCTTCTAGGTCTTACTTCTTGCCTTCTGAAGCTTGCATTGCAAGAACCGTATCCAGCATTCGGTTCGCAAAGCCCCATTCATTATCACACCACACTAGCATTTTCACTAAGTGGCCATTGCTCACTCGAGTTTGTGAACCATCAACAATCGCGCTATGGGGATCATGATTAAAGTCAATGGATACGAGCGGCGCTTCAGTATAGTCAACGATGTTGTGTAATGTACACTGAGATGCGTTAACAATGGTTTGATTTACGTCATTAACTTTCACATTCGTATTAATTGTGACACTTAAATCCATCGCTGTTACGTTTACCGTCGGTACACGCACAGATATTGCTTCGAACTTGTTAGAAAATTTCGGGAAGATTCTTTCAATACCTTTATGCAGTTTGGTATCGACAGGAATAATGGATTGGCTTGCTGCACGAGTACGGCGAAGGTCGCTGTGGTAAGCATCAATAACTTGCTGATCATTCATTGAAGAGTGAATGGTCGTTATGGTGCCTGATTCGATGCCAAAGGCTTCATCAAGAACCTTAATGATAGGAACGATACAGTTGGTGGTACATGAACCGTTAGAAACGACTCTGTGGTCGGCTTCGATAGTATCGTGATTCACGCCGTAGATAATGGTGTTGTCTAGGTCATTAGCTCCCGGATGTGAGAACAGTACCTTTTTCGCGCCAGCCGCAATGTGTGCAAGGCCGTCTGCACGGCAGCCGTAAACACCAGTACAATCAAGAACGATGTCCACTTCGAGGTCACGCCAAGGCAGCAACTCGATATCAGCAAGATGTAAAATACGAATCGTATCAAACTCACCTTTATCTTCCACACCGATGCCATGATGGACATAGATGTGCTCTTGGTCGTTGGAGATCTTCTTACCGAAGCGACCGTGGCTGGTATCGTACTGTAATAGGTGAGCCATAGCGTCAGGCTGAGCAAGCTCATTGACAGCTACTACTTTGATTTGTTGGCTTTTGCCACTTTCATAAACAGCGCGTAATACGTTACGCCCTATTCGTCCAAATCCGTTTATCGCGACTTTTAGCATAGTTCCGTACATCTAACCAAAATTTCGTGCAACAGATGATAACCGAATCCTACCCAAAAGGCATTAGTTGAGTTGTCTAACTAGACAAAAGCAATCTATTAGCATTGATTATCATTTTTGATTAATGTAGTTATTGAGGTGATGAGTTTTACCTAGTTCTACGGCTGTTTCTAACCCAGTTTTCTCAACCAAAGGAAAAGGTTATGTCTGGATACCCAGCGACTCATTTTTGCAAGACATGCAATAAAGACACACCACATAGTGAAATTCTTGTTCGCCAGACAAGCAGTTATGATACCGACAAAAGTTTACTCGGTAGAATTAAGCTTTTTGCTAACTCAATTATCAATGGCGGCCACTACTACAACATGGATAGGTACGTGACATGTAAAGTATGTGGCACTAAAGAGCTGGACAATTGGGGTAATGAATTAGAATAGCCTAAAATTTGTATATTACTAAAAAAACCGAGCCTGATAGCTCGGTTTTTCTTTCATTGCTTGTTAACAAGTAATGATTAAGCAAGAAGCTCTTTTGCTGTGTTTACTACGTTTTCAGTAGTGAAACCGAACATCTTGAATAGCTCACCTGCAGGTGCAGATTCGCCAAACGTTGTCATACCGATGATCTTGCCACCAAAACCAACATACTTGTACCAGAAGTCAGCGATGCCAGCTTCTACAGCAATACGAGCTGTTACGTCAGATGGAAGTACAGATTCACGGTACTCAGCGTCTTGCTTGTCGAATGCGTCAGTTGCAGGCATAGATACTACACGTACCTTCTTACCTTCAGCTGTTAGTTCAGCTGCAGCGTTAACCGCTAGCTCAACTTCAGAACCTGTAGCGATAAGGATCAGCTCTGGCTTACCTTCACAATCTTTCAGGATGTAACCACCCTTCACGATGTTAGCTACTTGCTCTTCGCTACGCTCTTGCTGTGCAAGGTTTTGACGAGAGAAGATTAGAGACGTTGGGCCGTCTTTACGTTCGATAGCCAGTTTCCAAGCGACTGCAGACTCAACTTGGTCACATGGACGCCATGTGCTCATGTTTGGAGTTAGACGTAGAGAAGCCATTTGCTCAACTGGTTGGTGAGTTGGGCCATCTTCGCCAAGACCAATAGAGTCATGCGTGTAAACTTGGATGTTCTGAACTTTCATCAGAGCAGCCATACGCATTGCGTTACGAGCGTACTCCATGAACATTAGGAAAGTAGCGCCGTATGGTACGAAACCACCGTGCAGAGCGATACCGTTCATGATAGCCGTCATACCGAATTCACGTACACCGTAGTGAATGTAGTTACCAGAGAAATCATTTGCTTCTAGAGACTTAGAACCAGACCACATAGTTAGGTTCGAAGGCGCTAGGTCAGCAGAGCCGCCCATGAATTCTGGAAGCATTTGACCAAACGCTTCTAGAGCATTTTGAGATGCTTTACGTGAAGCGATGTTTGCTGGGTTAGCTTGAAGGTCAGCAATGATTGCGTTGGCTTTCTCTTCCCACTGTGCTGGAAGTTCACCGTTAGTACGACGTTTGAATTCTGCTGCTAGCTCTGGGTAAGCCGCTGCGTATGCGTCAAACTTAGCATTCCACGCTGCTTCTTTCGCTGCGCCTGCTTCTTTCGCATTCCACTCAGCTGCGATATCAGCTGGGATTTCGAAAGGACCGTGTTCCCAACCCAATGCTGCTTTAGTTGCTGTGATTTCATCAGCGCCTAGTGGAGCACCGTGACAGTCGTGCGTACCTGCTTTGTTTGGAGAACCAAAACCGATGATAGTTTTAGTACAGATAAGCGTTGGACGAGGGTCTGCTTTAGCTGCTTCGATAGCTGCATTGATTGCTTCAGGATCGTGACCGTCTACTGCTGGAATTACGTGCCAGCCGTATGCTTCAAAACGCTTAGGAGTATCGTCAGAGAACCAACCTTCCACTTCACCATCGATAGAGATACCGTTGTCATCCCAGAAAGCAACCAGCTTACCAAGACCTAGCGTACCAGCTAGTGAACATGCTTCGTGAGAGATACCTTCCATCAGACAGCCATCACCCATGAATGCATAAGTGTAGTGGTCTACGATGTCATGGCCTTCTTTGTTGAACTGTGCAGCCAGTGCTTTCTCTGCCATTGCCATACCAACAGCGTTAGTGATGCCTTGACCTAGAGGACCCGTCGTTGTCTCGATACCAGGAGCGTAACCGTACTCTGGGTGACCAGGAGTCTTAGAGTGCAGTTGACGGAAGTTTTTCAGATCTTCAATTGAAAGCTCGTAGCCTGCAAGGTGAAGCAGAGAGTAAATCAACATTGAACCATGGCCGTTAGACAGGATAAAACGGTCGCGGTCAGCCCACTCTGGGTTTGCTGGGTTGTGGTTCAAGTGGCCACGCCAAAGAACTTCAGCGATGTCAGCCATACCCATAGGTGCGCCTGGGTGGCCTGAATTTGCTTGTTGAACACCGTCCATGCTAAGTGCGCGGATTGCATTGGCTAGATCTTTACGAGAAGGCATGTCTGCTCCTGGATACATAAGCGATTTAAAAAAGAGATAGTGCTAATGTTTTCATTTTAATTAGCGCGGGTATTCTCTCAAACGACTATTGCGACTGCAAACGTTTTACTGGCATTTTAACGGTCATTTTTCGCAATTTTCGAACATTTACATCACTTGTCAGCCGCTTATCTCAACCAACACGCAAACGTTTAGTTATGGCATATCATAAAAAAGAGCTTGTAATTCGACCGCTGGAATTTAGAATAGACGTCTAGATGTAGAAACACCTACAAAATATACTGTATTTAATGGCGGCGCTAGCTTGCGACGCCATGAACTATTGACACCAAAAACTAAAAGTGGAGCTCTCATGGCTAAGCACCTATTCACTTCTGAATCTGTTTCAGAAGGTCATCCAGATAAAATTGCAGACCAAATCTCTGATGCTGTTCTTGATGCCATCTTAGAACAAGATCCAAAAGCACGTGTTGCTTGTGAGACTTACGTAAAAACCGGCATGGTTATGGTTGGCGGTGAAGTAACAACGTCTGCATGGGTTGATATCGAAGAGATCACTCGTGAAACAGTTCGTGAAATTGGTTACGTTCACTCTGATATGGGCTTTGACGCTGACTCTTGTGCCGTTCTAAACACAATTGGTAAGCAATCTCCAGACATCAACCAAGGTGTTGATAAAGCTGACCCTAAAGAGCAAGGCGCGGGCGACCAAGGCATCATGTTTGGTTACGCGACTAACGAAACTGAAATCCTAATGCCAGCTCCAATCACTTACTCTCACCTTCTTGTTAAAAAGCAAGCTGAAGTACGTAAGAGCGGCAAGCTAGACTTCCTTCGCCCAGATGCGAAATCTCAAGTTACTTTCCAATACGACCAAGGCAAGATCGTGGGTATCGATGCAGTTGTTCTTTCTACTCAGCACTGTGATTCAGTAACAACACCTGACCTACGTGAAGCGGTAATGGAAGAGATCATCAAGCCAGTACTTCCTTCAGAGTGGATCAACAAAGACACGAACTTCTTCATCAACCCAACAGGCCGTTTCGTAATCGGTGGCCCAATGGGTGACTGTGGTCTAACAGGTCGTAAGATCATCGTTGATACCTACGGCGGCGCAGCTCGTCACGGTGGCGGTGCATTCTCTGGTAAAGATCCATCAAAGGTTGACCGTTCTGCAGCTTACGCAGCACGTTACGTTGCGAAAAACATCGTTGCAGCTGGTATGGCTGACCGTTGTGAGATTCAACTGTCTTACGCTATCGGTGTTGCAGATCCAACATCAATCATGGTTGAAACGTTCGGTACTGAGAAAGTAGCGCACGAAATCATCATTGAAGCAGTTCGTCAAAACTTCGACCTACGTCCATACGGTCTTCAAGAGATGCTGAACCTTCTTCAGCCTATCTACAAGCAGACTGCAGCATACGGCCACTTCGGTCGTGAAGAGTTCCCTTGGGAAGCGACTGACAAAGCAGCAATCCTTGCTGACTTCGCTGGCCTAAAATAATTTAGCCACTGCGATTTGTTTCTTTAAAGCCCTTACTGCTTAGTAAGGGCTTTATTTTTATGTACTTACCGAACCTTCACTAGCTACTTCTTTCTCTAACGCCCTTCTTTACCGTTAACCACTAAGTATAAAAAGCCGCTGATAATTTGTGTTTTCTAACACTACTGACAATAGTTAAGGTAACTCCTAGGCGATCAAGCTCACATTTAACTTAAATTAATTCAGTCTGATAACGCTCGTTAAATGCACGCTAGAACAAAAACTGGGATGACAAAGAGCAATTTAGCTCAACACCATAACTCTCATACAAACCACACCGATGAGTCTTATGGAATTATAACTAGGACGTTATTTAACTAGGGGGATCTATGCCTCGTACCGCACACCCATCCGAACTGAACGATAAAAAACACAAGGTCAGCGATAAGGATTACGCTCGCACCATTCCTTGCAACCAAATCAGTATTTCCGCACCCTTTCATTGGTTGTCGCTTGCTCTGCATGACTTAGTAAGAATGCCATTAATCAGCGCATTTTACGGTTTATGCTTTATGGGAGCGGCAATCGCCATTGTTCAACTTGTCCAATGGCAAGGAACACACTTGGTGGTGATGCCAAGCTTGATTGTGTACATGCTGATAGGACCTTTTCTTGCTCTGGGCTTGTATGACGCAGCCTGGGAAAGAGAAAAAGGGCACAACGCCAGCCTATTCCATTCAATGAAAGCCATTACTCGCAACTCGACTCACCAGTGGGCCTTTGCGATTGTATTAATGGTCGCGATGATATTCTGGATGCGTATCGCCGCTCTATTGCACGCTTTGTATCCATCAGTACAAGGCGCGCCATTAGCAGAGTTTGCGCCCTTCTTGATCACGGGTTCTGTTATTGGATTTGTTATCGCCAGCCTAATCTTCAGCATCTCGGCATTTTCTATTCCATTGATGATGGAGAGACGCGTGGATGTGATGAGCGCAATCTTCACCAGCTTCAATGCAGTGAAATCCAACATCCCAGCAATGGTGGTATGGGCAAGTATTATTTGTGCCGGTATTCTGGTGGGCTTTGCAACCTACGGCATTGGTATGATCGTCACCATGCCGCTACTTGGTTATGGTACATGGCATGCCTACCACGAAATCATCAAGAAGAATCACCACCTATAAATTATCGCCAGAATAACGAGCAATGTTATGATGAGGCCTTAGCTTAAACGCTGAGGCCTTTTTTTGGAGTTAACAACGTTTGTCTTACACCCCGCAACAACATCGAGCAAATAAGAAATTGGCCGAGTGCCTAGCTATCGCTAATCAACATTTCTCTCGTGAATTCCCATGCCCGACCATTACTTACAAGTTAAGAGGTAAAGCGGCAGGAAAGGCCTACCTTCAGCTCAATGAAATTAAGCTCAACCATGTACTCTTCGCCGAGAATGAGGATGCCTTCATTAACGAGGTGGTGCCTCATGAACTGGCACATCTGATCACACATCAGGTCTTTGGACGAGTGAGACCTCACGGGAATGAATGGAAATACGTGATGGAAAAGGTATTCAACGTGCCAGCCAAAACGACCCATAGCTTTGAGATATCCTCAGTGCAAGGAAAAACCTTTGAGTATCGCTGTGCCTGCACGGTTTATCCACTTTCTATCAGACGTCACAACAAGGTGTTACGTAACCAGTCAAGCTACCGCTGCCAGCAGTGTAATCAAACCTTGGCCTTTACAGGCACGCAACTCAGCTAACTCCCCGACTCGGCGCCAGCTTTATTTTATCGCGCCCCTCGCCAATTTAGAAAACTGTACTCAATGGAATTCATGATAGAAATGTAATGGAGAAATCCATCCTTTGAGTGCTAGACTGATGTTTATCATACTTTTATCAGTCTTTTTCTATGTATAAAACCACCCCAAAAGCATTTGGCCTATCGGTGTCTTTTTACTTATCGATAGTATTTGGCCTACTGGTAACCCAAAGCGTTTTCGCCGCTCCACCAAGCTCATTCTCCAAAGCAAAAAAAGAAGCCGTGAAGATTTACCTTGATCACCCGACTTCATTCTATTGTGGCTGTGACATTACTTGGAAAGACAAAAAGAAAGGCATTCCAGATCTTGCAGGCTGTGGTTATCAAGTGCGAAAGCAACAAAAACGGGCCAGTCGAATTGAGTGGGAACACGTGGTTCCCGCTTGGCAATTTGGCCACCAGCGACAATGCTGGCAAGGCGGTGGACGCAAGAACTGCACCCGCAATGACAAAATATTCAAATCCATGGAAGCCGACCTTCACAACTTAACGCCGGCGATTGGTGAGGTTAACGGAGATCGCTCCAACTACAATTTCAGTCAGTGGAATGGTATGGATGGAGTAAGCTATGGTCAGTGTGAAATGCAGGTCAACTTCAAGCAACGTAAGGTGATGCCGCCAGACAGAGCGAAAGGCTCTATCGCTCGAACTTATCTTTACATGAGCCAAGAATATGGTTTCAAGCTATCTAAACAGCAAACCAATCTGATGATGGCGTGGAACAAGCAGTTCCCTGTCGATGAGTGGGAATGTACTCGTGATGAGCGTATCTATGCCATCCAAGGGAATCACAACCCATTTGTTTATCCAGCTTGTAAATAGCACCACTCGCGTAACCCACATTCCTAGCCGTCTCAAACAAGAGTTTCAGAATTGCCCCTGAAACTCTTGCTCTACCCTTGTTTTTTCAACTGAAAGCATCCATGTTAGGCAGAGACAAAATACCCTAATGACACTATTTATAGGTTTACCAGCATGAGAATCCCTCGTATCCATCACCCAGAACGCATTCACCAGTTAGGTTCACTCGCTTTAGGCGAAGATGCCGCGGGTCATGTTGGTCGTGTCCTTCGTATGAAAGAAGGTCAAGAAGTGCTTCTTTTTGATGGCAGCGGCGCTGAATTTCCAGCGACAATCACTGAAGTATCAAAGAAGAGTGTCACTGTTGACGTGACTGAGCGTATCGAGCGCAGCAGTGAATCTCCATTAGACTTACACTTAGGACAAGTGATCTCACGTGGTGACAAAATGGAGTTTACTATCCAAAAGTCGGTAGAGCTTGGTGTAAACACCATCACTCCTCTGATTTCAGAACGCTGTGGCGTTAAACTAGATGCTAAACGCTTCGAGAAAAAGCTCGCTCAGTGGCAGAAAATTGCGATCGCAGCATGTGAGCAGTGCGGTCGAAATACAGTTCCAGTGATTCGCCCTATCATGCAACTTGAAGAGTGGTGTAGTGAACCGAGTGAAGCATTAAAGCTGAACTTACATCCTCGTGCAAAATACTCAATTAATACCCTTCCAGAACCTATCAGTAAGGTACGCCTATTGATCGGCCCTGAAGGTGGCTTGTCGGCTGAAGAAATCGGCATGACAGAACAATACAAATTTGAAGAGACGCTACTCGGCCCACGTGTACTTCGTACCGAAACAGCAGCTCTAACCGCAATTACTGCCTTACAAGTCCGTTTTGGCGATCTAGGCTAGGAGAAAAAAATGATCAAACTTGGCATCGTAATGGATCCAATTTCATCCATTAACATCAAAAAAGACTCTAGCTTTGCCATGATGCTTGAAGCTCAGCGTCGTGGTTACGAAATCCATTACATGGAAATGAATGATCTACACTTAGATCAAGGCGTAGCGATTGCAGACACTAAGGTCGTTGAACTCAAAGAAGATCCAAATGGTTGGTATGAATTCAAGTCAGAACAGACTATCGCGCTATCTGATTTAGATGCTGTACTGATGCGTAAAGATCCTCCGTTTGATACTGAGTACATCTACGCAACCTACATTCTTGAGCGTGCTGAAGAGAATGGCGCACTGATCGTAAACAAACCGCAAAGCCTACGTGACTGTAACGAGAAGCTGTTCACAGCATGGTTCCCTGAACTAACACCAACCACCATCGTGACTCGCAAAGCGGAGAAAATTAAAGAATTCCGCGAGAAGCATGGCGACGTAATCCTTAAACCACTTGATGGTATGGGTGGTGCATCTATCTTCCGTGTGAAAGAAGGCGATCCAAACGTATCAGTGATCATAGAAACACTGACTAACCACGGTCAAAACTACGCGATGGCACAGACTTTCGTTCCTGACATCAGCAACGGTGATAAGCGTATTCTTGTAGTTGACGGTGAGCCAATGCCTTACTGCCTAGCTCGAATCCCTGCTAAAGGCGAAACTCGAGGTAACCTTGCAGCTGGCGGTACTGGTGAAGCACGTCCTCTAAGTGACACAGATTGGGCGATCGCAAGAGCGGTTGCTCCTGCACTAAAAGAAAAAGGTCTAATCTTCGTTGGCCTAGACGTCATCGGTGATAAGCTAACTGAAATCAACGTAACGAGCCCTACATGTATCCGCGAAATCGAAGCCGCTTTCGATATCTCGGTAACGGGCAAATTAATGGATGCAATTGAGCGTCGCGTTAATGCAAAATAACCTAAGCTAAAAGAAAGCCCTAGCGCTTCACACATACGTCTTAGGGATAGAATGAGCGGCTTTACGCCGCTCTTTTCCTTTATTGGGAACACACTGGCAGGAGGCTCTATGAACCTAACGAACCACTTTTTGGTCGCTATGCCCGGGATGAAAGATCCGTACTTTCAAAACTCGGTAATCTACCTCTGTGAACACAACGAGGAAGGTGCGATGGGGTTAATGATTAACGCTCCCATCGATGTCACTGTCGGTAGTATGCTCAAACAAGTTGAGGTTGAATCTGAACAACCAAAACCGAATCAAGCCAGCCTTGATAAGCCGGTATTAAACGGTGGACCGGTTGCTGAAGACCGTGGGTTTATTTTGCACAAGCCCAAAGGCAGCTATCAATCCAGCATCAATATGACTGACCAAATCTCAGTAACAACCTCAAAAGATATCTTGATGGTGTTGGGCACAGAAGATGAGCCGATGAATTATTTAGTCGCACTTGGGTATGCAGGATGGGAACCGGGACAACTGGAAACCGAACTGACCGAGAACTCATGGTTAACCGTTGAGGCCGACCCTAAAGTCATCTTCGATACGCCAATTTCAGATCGCTGGAAAGTTGCGGTACAAATGTTAGGTATTAATGCCGCTCAGCTTTCAGCAGACGCTGGTCACGCCTAGCTCAAATCAGCTAAATAAAATAAACAGACACTCTCAAACACAGATAAATTTGGAAACCCCATGTCACGAACAATTATGGCATTTGATTACGGTACAAAAAGTATCGGCAGCGCGATTGGACAAGAAATCACTGGCACAGCGAGCCCTTTAAAAGCGTTTAAAGCTAAAGACGGTATCCCGAACTGGGACGATATCGAAAAACAGATTAAAGAGTGGCAACCAAATCTTATCGTCGTCGGGCTACCCACGGATCTTCACGGTCGTGATCTAGAGACCATCACACCAAGAGCAAAGAAATTTGCTAACCGCTTAAAAGGTCGTTTTGGTGTTGATGTTGAGTTGCATGACGAAAGATTATCGACCGCAGAAGCAAGAGCCGACCTCTTTGACATGGGTGGCTACAAAGCATTAAGTAAAGGAAATGTTGATAACCAGTCCGCAGTTGTCATTCTCGAAAGCTGGTTTGAAGCACAATATTCTTAACGAAAATTAAGTGAGCAAAAAGCAACCCGATTTGTGATCCCCACGAATTTCTCGCCGTAAAGACGATGCAATTC
>NZ_MCYD01000691.1:0-6289 GCF_002876325.1 Vibrio sp. 10N.261.52.A1 | reverse complement strand
CTATAAAAAATATTTAACGGTTATATTTGTTGTAATTTTACTACATTTATTGCGCTTTTATTGAGCGGTAACCGATACGGCCCTTTATTTATTATGCATTCTGAAAGTGTGAAGTGATTTAATGACAAACAAAATTTCATCGTCAAAACCTGAAACAAATATTAAGTTTATTGGCGCTCATGTGTCGGCAGCCGGTGGTGTTGATCAGGCTCCAATGAGAGCTCGAGAGATAGGTGCTAATGCGTTTGCACTGTTTACTAAAAACCAGAGGCAATGGGCTGCAAAGCCGTTAGAGGCGAAAACTATTAGCGCCTTTAAAGCCAACTGCAAAATGTTGGGCTTTTCAGCGGAGCACATTCTTCCTCACGACTCCTACTTGATTAACCTCGGCGCACCAGAAGAAGAGAAACTAGAGAAATCACGCGCTGCCTTTATTGATGAGATGGAACGTTGTAACCAGCTTGGGTTAACGCTTTTGAACTTCCATCCTGGCAGCCATCTTAAAAAGATCTCTGAGACTGAGTGTCTAGCGAAAATCGCAGAGTCGATTAACCTCGCCCATCAAGCAGTTCCTGATGTGATTGCGGTGATCGAGAATACGTCAGGCCAAGGCACTAACTTGGGTTGGAAGTTTGAGCACCTAGCAGAGATTATCGAGCAAGTAGAAGATAAATCGCGTGTTGGCGTGTGTTTAGACACCTGCCACACCTTTACAGCGGGTTATGACCTAAGAACAAAAGAAGCGTGCGAACACACTTTCGCTGAATTTGACCGCATCGTGGGTATGCACTATCTAAGAGCAATGCACATCAATGATTCAAAAGCTGAGTTCGCGAGCCGAGTTGATAGACACCATTCTTTAGGAAAAGGCGAAATTGGCTGGGATTGTTTTGAGTATATTGCCTCAGATTCCCGCTTTAACGGAATCCCTCTTATCTTAGAAACGATTGATTCGACGATTTGGAAAGAGGAAATTCAAAAGCTTAGAATGTTTCATCGCTCAGCAACGCTAGCGACGGGAGAGGCGTAATAATAGAGGGGAAAATTAATTTTCCTCTTTTTATAAGAATTGGCACCTTTATTTCATAGCTACTAAGTGAATATGTAGTTCACGATGTCTTATAGGAGGTGCCTTTATGTATTCAAAAGCCCAAACTTCAACTGTTTCTGCCGCTCGTCGTTTACCGACTCCAAATCGTCACGTGCATAGCCATGGTCACCATCGTACTAAGCAGAAAAGCGGTTAATCGAGATCAACACAACTTGAACTGATTATTATGATTCATCAACAAATGAACCCTACACATCATGTTTATTGATAGCTGTATGAGGTATAACTAGTAGCCGATACAGCTATTTTTTGACTGGCGAAACCTAGAAACCATGATGATTGGGAAGTAAAACGATGAGCACACCAAAGACTTGGGCATCCATTATTAATGACGAACGTGAGAAAGAGTACTTCCAAAGTGTTCTCGCTTTCGTCGAACAGCAACGTAATAGTGGGAAAACCATCTACCCACCTCAAGAGCAGGTATTCAGCGCTTTTGATATGACGCCCTTTGAATCTGTACGAGTGGTTATCCTAGGACAAGACCCTTATCACGGTGCTAATCAAGCACACGGCTTGGCCTTCTCTGTATTGCCCGGCGTTAAAATCCCGCCTTCTCTACGCAACATGTACAAAGAACTGGCACAAGATATCGAAGGTTTTGAAGCGCCTAACCATGGTTACCTTGAAGATTGGGCATCACAAGGGGTGTTGATGTTGAATACTGTTTTAACAGTAGAAGAGGCACAAGCACACTCACATGCCAAATGTGGCTGGGAAACCTTTACCGATGCCATTATTGCAGAGCTGAACCAGCGTTCTGAGCCGATTATTTTCTTGTTATGGGGCGCGCATGCGCAGAAGAAAGGCCAAGCGATTGATACACAGAAACATCATGTGTTAGCTGCACCTCATCCTTCACCGCTGTCGGCACGTCGCGGTTTCTTTGGTTGCCAGCATTTTTCAACGGCTAACAAACTGCTTTCTTCTATGGATCAGCAACCTATCGACTGGCGCCTACCTGCAGAAGTGTAGGTTGGTTGTTTTCTGAGCAGGGTCAAATCATAACTCGGTATCTTCGTATACACTTATAAATAGTAGGTGTAATGGAGTGCAATACTATGATGATTGAAAGGATAAGACGAGAGCATGGCTATATGGCTCGATTACTCGCGATACTCAACAATAAGTTAGAGTTTCTAAAGCAGGAGCGAGAAATAAACTATAGCCTTATCGCTGAGGTGGTTCACTACTTGATGAACCATTCAGATAAAGTACATCACCCTAAAGAAGACGTCATTTATCGCTATTACCTTAAGCAATATGGCAGTGACCAAGCAATTGAGGACTTGGAACTCGAGCATCAATTGCTATCTGAGAAAACGGCTGACTTTTTAGGTGTGGTAGACATGATCCTCCAAGATGCTGTGGTTCCACAGCATGTGTTCATCGATCAACTCGAAAGCTTTGTTAAAGCGCAGCGAAAGCATATGGAGTATGAAGAGAAGCATGTGTTACCTATGATCGTGCAAGCATTTACAGTGAAGGATTGGCAAGAGGTTGAATCGCAATGGCTTCAACCCGAAGACGATCCTGTGTTTGGGGATACGATTGCTGATCAGTATCGTCAACTCGCGGCGCGCGTGCGACAAAATGAACAAGAGTGTGTTTAGCGAGTTAGTATTTCCCTCTATATTAAAGGGGTCTTTCCCTCACAACGGAAATTTCAAAATGACTCGCAGCGTACGATAACACCAAATGAAAGAAAAAAGGCACCTATTAAGGTGCCTTTTATTATCTGTTTTCTTATCGTGCTGATTAAAGCTTTATATCGTCAAGGCTAAAATCAAGACCGAGGTTCATCTCTCTTAGCTCTTTCTCAAGCTGCCTACGATCGTTGATTGCTTCGATTTCACGCCACTTACGCTTGAGTGGTTTAGAACGTGTTTTCTGAGTTGCACGAGGCATTTCTAGTTCTGATACTTCATCGAATTGAAAGTTATCCATAAGCCATATCTCCTTCCGTGGGACTAGTTCTTACGAACTATTAAATATCATATTTAGGTTCACCATAACCTTGATTTGTTTCTCATTTGTTTCAAAACCATGAAGCTTTTGTTCTCATTTTTTATGCATGCTCACACATTGTGGTGATTTTTATGTGCAAAAAACGAGCAAACAAACCGAAGTAAACGATTAAATTACAGGTTATTGAATGTTAATTCATTGTGCGAAAGGAATAGTATTTTAGTGATAATGCATTTAAGTGCGTATTGTACTGTACGAGACGGGGATCTTATTACTCTAGAAAAAAACACAGATCTTCACTATACCTTGTAAAACCTAGGCTGACGTTACTTTTACAGTGCGTCGTTCTTATTCGGTGGGGTCGGTTGTTGATGTTGAGATTATGTCCCGATAATGTGACTTTTATTGGGCTGGATTGTTGAAAAATGTGTTAACAAAAGGTGTGTTATTAGTGAAATGTCATTTTGATATAAATCAATTTGCATATTGATTTTTAGATCATCTCGCTGCATTATCCGCCCGTCAAAAAATACACCGATACGTAAAATGGATGCATGAAGCGACATTTACAATCTAGATCGCAACAAATAAATATAAAACTAATGCCGACACAACTATTGACACTGGCATAGGTGATCTAGAGGAAGGCTTGGAAGCATGATCGGTGCTTAAACTCAATTACGAGGTTCACGTGACAGACTTAATCAATTTGATGAACGATCTCCTTTGGGGATCTATCTTAGTTTATTTACTGGTTGGTGTGGGTATCTACTTCACCGTACGACTAGGCTTCATTCAATTCCGCCATTTCGGCCACATGTTCTCGGTTCTAAAGAACAGCCGCAAAGCAGACAGTGCTGGTATCTCTTCTTTCCAAGCTCTTTGTACTAGTCTTGCTGCTCGTGTTGGTACGGGTAACATGGCAGGTGTTGCTGTAGCACTTACTGCTGGTGGCCCTGGTGCTATCTTCTGGATGTGGCTAATTGCAATGCTAGGTATGGCAACATCATTTGCTGAAAGTACGCTAGCGCAGTTATACAAAACACGCGATAACGACGGTAACTACCGTGGTGGCCCTGCATACTACATGGAGAAAGGCCTAGGCATGCGTTGGATGGGGGTTCTATTCTCTATCTTCCTAATCATCGCATTCGGTCTTGTATTCAACGCGGTTCAAGCGAACGCGATTGCAAGTGCAATGAATACAGCGTTTGACTTTGAACGCAGCTACACAGGTGTAGCAATCGTAATTATCTCTGCATTCGTTATCTTCGGTGGTATCCGTAAGATTGCACGTACTGCAGAAATCATCGTTCCAATCATGGCATTGGCTTACCTTGCTATCGCTCTGTTTATAATGTTTGCGAACATTGAAAGAGTGCCTGAAGTGATCGCTCTTATCTTCAAGAGTGCATTCGGCCTACAAGAAGCGGCTGCCGGTGGTCTAGGTTACGCAATTGCACAAGCGATGATTAACGGCATCAAACGTGGTCTGTTCTCGAACGAAGCGGGTATGGGTTCTGCGCCAAACGCAGCAGCTTCTGCTACGCCTTACCCACCGCACCCAGCATCACAAGGTTATGTACAAATGCTAGGTGTATTCATGGATACGATCGTTATCTGTTCTGCAACAGTAGCAATCATCCTGATGTCTGGTGAGTATGTACCACACGGTGAAGTAACAGGTATAGAGTTGACTCAACGTGCACTAACAGCACAAGTAGGCTCTTGGGGCGGTATTTTTGTAGCGGTAGCGATTTTCTTCTTCGCTTTCACTTCAATCATTGCAAACTACTCGTACGCTGAAACGAACCTGATTTTCCTAGAGCACAACAACAAGAAAGGCTTAGTGCTGTTCCGTATTATTGTGCTGGGTATGGTTATGTTTGGTTCTCTGGCAACGCTACCAACGGTATGGGCACTGGCTGACGTATCGATGGGTCTAATGGCGATTGTTAACTTGGTGGCGATTATCCTGCTATCAGGCATCGTGATTAAGCTAGCGAAAGATTACAACCGTCAACTAGACGCAGGTAAAGTACCGACATTTGATTCAAATGACTTCCCAGAGCTTAAGTCTCAACTGGAAGACGGTATTTGGGACAACAACAAGAAGTAATCTTGTTGGAGCGATAAACCGCTCATCCTAAAACGATTAGAAAGGCTAAGGTTTCGACCTTAGCCTTTTTCTTTGTCTACCGTTTGTTATTTTGCGGTTTTGGTGATTGAAAGTGGGGGGTTAGAATCATCTATCAAAGTAATAGGAAGAGTCATAAAGACAAGTTGATGTTTTTTCTATACTCTAGCAGCATCCAGTTAGATAACCGATTAGGGTAAAGTTATGTTAGTTGTCGTGTCTCCAGCCAAAACACTTGATTACGAATCACCATTAGCGACAGAACGCTTTAGTCAGCCTGAGTTTGTTGAACACTCTGCTGAACTGATTGAAGAGTGCCGCAAGCTGACACCAGCAGATGTCTCTGCATTGATGAAAGTGAGCGATAAGATCGCAGGGTTGAACGTAGCGCGCTTTGAGCAGTGGAGCGAGACTTTTACCCAAGAGAATGCACGTCAAGCCATCCTTGCCTTCAAAGGTGATGTATACACAGGCCTAGACGCTGAAACACTGTCGGATGAAGATTTTGACTACGCACAGAACCACCTGCGTATGCTTTCTGGTCTTTACGGCTTACTAAAGCCACTTGATTTGATGCAACCTTACCGCCTAGAAATGGGCACGCGTTTAGCGAATGCTCGTGGTACTAATTTGTACCAGTTCTGGGGCAATATCATCACAGATAAGCTGAATGAAGCGCTGAATACTCAAGGCGACAATGTGCTGATCAACCTAGCATCTAACGAGTACTTCAAAGCGGTAAAACCAAAGAACTTGGATGGCCAAGTGATTACACCGGTATTCAAAGACTGCAAGAACGGTCAATACAAGGTGATCAGTTTCTACGCGAAAAAGGCGCGCGGCATGATGGCTCGCTACATCATTGAGAACAAAGTGGACTCAATTGAAGCACTGACTAAGTTTGATACCGCGGGTTACTACTTCGTAGAAGAAGAGTCGAATGCGAAAGAGCTTGTCTTCAAGCGTGAAGAGCAAAACTAGACGTTATTGATTCAAGGTAGTCGCGCTTTGAGGCGAGATACCAACTAGATATAGAAAAGCCCCATGCAGTTCGCTGCGTGGGGCTTTTTGTT
>NZ_MCYD01000690.1:0-8241 GCF_002876325.1 Vibrio sp. 10N.261.52.A1 | reverse complement strand
GTTTAATTAAAGCAAAACGAAAGTTTAATTATCTAATAAGACATTATCTTATTAACATCATTGTTATTTAAATTGCTTATAAGGGATGGAACCATTAATGAAAAAACTTGCTTTAATTACAGGGTCAAAGGGCGGTATCGGATCGGCAATATCATCTAAGTTAGTCGCAGACGGATATCGTGTGATTGCGACGTACTTTACTGGAAACTACCAGTGTGCATTGGATTGGTTCAATGAGAAAAATTTTACTGAAGACCAAGTGCGATTATTTGAATTGGATGTCACGAATACTGAAGAATGTGCATTGAGCCTAAGCAAGTTGTTAGAAGAAGAGGGAACGATAGATGTTCTCGTCAATAACGCCGGCATTACACGTGATAGCGTGTTCAAAAAGATGAACGCAGAAGCGTGGAAAGAGGTTATCGAAACGAACTTAAACAGTTTGTTCAACGTGACTCAGCCACTATTCGCTCCTATGTGTGAGAAAGGTAACTGCCGAGTGATCAACATTTCTTCAGTGAACGGTCTTAAAGGTCAATTCGGACAAACTAATTACTCGGCGGCTAAAGCGGGAATGATTGGTTTCTCGAAAGCCTTAGCTGCAGAAGGCGCTCGCAGTGGCGTAACAGTGAACGTGATTGCCCCTGGCTACACTGCAACGCCAATGGTTGAGCAAATGAAGCCTGAAGTATTGGATTCAATCAAGAACCAAATCCCAATGAAACGTTTAGCAACGCCTGTGGAAATTGCCGAAGCGGTTGGTTTCCTAGCCAGTGAATCTGGTGCATACATTACAGGCGAGACTTTGTCTGTAAATGGCGGTTTGTACATGCACTAATGGCGAAACTGACAGGAATTGAATAATGGAAAAAGTATTTATTGTTGCAGCGAAACGAACACCAATCGGTTCATTTACGGGTTCATTGAAAAACGTTAGCGCGGGTGAATTAGCTGGCGTCGCAATTAAAGGGGCTCTGGATTCAGTAGATCTTCCCCTAGATGTCATTGATGAAGTGATCGTAGGTAATGTGATTTCAGCAGGGCAGGGCATGGGTGTTGCACGTCAGGCTTCTATCTACGCAGGGCTGCCTGAAGAGACTCCAGCCTATGGTGTCAACATGATCTGCGGTAGTGGTATGAAATCAGTCATGGACGCTGCAGCTCATATTAAAGCTCAAGATGCAGAAATCGTGGTTGCTGCGGGTGTGGAAGTGATGTCTCAAATCCCTTTCGTGGTTCCGCCAAGTATTCGTAACGGACACAAGATGGGCGACATTTCGATGAAAGATCTGCTTGTTGGCGATGGTCTGACGGATGCGTTCAATCATTACCACATGGGTGTGACAGCAGAGAACATTGCGAATGCATTGAATATCTCGCGTCTTGCTCAAGACAACTACGCGCTAGAAAGCCAACAAAAAGCGGTAGCTGCAATTGAAGCAGGTAAGTTTGCTGAGCAAATTGTGCCTGTTGAAGTGAAACAGCGCAGACAGACCGTCACCTTTGATACCGATGAATATCCGAAAGCGGATGCAACGTTCGAAGGTTTGCAAAAGCTTCGTCCTGCATTCGACCGTGAAGGTACTGTAACGGCGGGCAACGCTTCAGGTATCAATGACGGTGCGAGTGCAATCATCTTGGCATCAGAGAGTGCTGTATCGAAATACGGCCTGACACCACTGGTCGAGCTAACAAGCTACGCACAGTCTGGATTAGACCCAAAGATCATGGGCTTAGGTCCAGTAGAGGCCGTGTCTAAAGCGCTGGATAAAGCGGATTTAACACTCGAACAAGTTGATCTGTTTGAATTAAACGAAGCGTTTGCGGCGCAAGCGCTTGGCGTGATGTATCAGCTTTCTGAGCAGCACGATCTGCCATTAGACGCTTTTAAACCAAAAGTGAATGTTAACGGCGGCGCGATTGCCCTAGGTCATCCTCTAGGAGCGTCAGGCAACCGAATCATTGTGTCACTCATCCACGAAATGCTTGAGCAAAAGACCAGTTATGGCGTTGCTTCACTCTGCGTCGGTGGGGGAATGGGAACCGCTGTTCTGCTTAAGGGTATTGAAGGTTAACGCCGGATGTATCGTTGGCAAGCTAAACAATTTATCGCTGCAGTCTACAAGGTGCGTTAGCAAACCATCGCACCTTAACTGAAACGATATCAGTACCAATTTACTACACTATGTATTCATCAGGAGTTACTTATGTACACGGATATTTTTAAAACGATTACTGACCAAACTGAAAAGCAATTTGAACCATACTTCAAGTTCAACAAGTTGGTTGCAAAGAACGTTCAAACAATGACGGAATTGCAGATGAATGCGATGCAGACTTACACGGATATGGGTCTTGCTCAAATGAAAGCAGTAAGTGAAATTAAAGATGTGAATAGCCTTACGGCATTCAACAGCCAGCAACTAGCAGCGTTAACTCAACTCTCTCAACAGATGATGAGTGACAGTGCTAAGCTTCAAGCTGTGGCTAAAGAGTTCAAAGAAGATGTTGAAACACTAACGACTGAAAACTTGAAAACAGTTACACCTGCATAAATAAGATCGCCATCGAGTCAGCACAGTGTTTACTGTGAGGCTCGGTGGCGATTTTCCGATTATTGGAGTCATGTTATGTTTCAACACTTCTTTTCGGACTACCTTGTTAAACTTCAACAAACGAACCAGCAATGGTGGGAAAACTTTGAACAAAACAAGGAAGCCGCGCAATCTCCCCTAAATCAAGCGATGCAAGAGTTGAATTTTGATGATGCGTCAAAAATCTTCGAGCAAGCCGCTAACCAACCCGCCGTTCTCCTTCAGTTACAATCCCAGTGGTGGGAACAGCAACTTAAGATTTGGCAAAATGCCGCACTGATGGGTAATACCGAAAGCGTCATTACTGAAGAGCGCAGTGATAAACGCTTTATTGATGAAGCGTGGAAAAATGACCCGTTTTACAGCTTTATCAAGCAGTCTTATTTGTTATTCAGCAAAAGCTATATAGACACCATTAATTCAATCGAAGGCATAGACGAGAAAACCAAGGAACGTGTGGCGTTCTTTTCACGTCAGGCTATCAATGCTCTTTCTCCTAGTAACTTTATTGCGACTAACCCAGAGTTGATGAAGCTAACGCTTGAGCGCAATGGTGAAAACTTGCTAGATGGGCTAGAGCAGCTACAAGCTGACGTTGAAGCGAGCGCGGATATCCTCAAGATCCGTATGACCAACAATAATGCCTTCCGATTAGGTGTTGATGTTGCGAACACGGAAGGTGATGTCGTTTTTCAAAATGATCTGTTCGAGCTTATTCAATACTACCCAAAAACACCTCAGGTGAACGCGACGCCTTTGTTGATCGTTCCTCCGTTCATCAATAAGTACTACATTCTCGACCTTCGTGAAAAGAACTCAATGGTTCGTTGGTTGCTTGAGCAAGGGCACAGCGTCTTCATGATGTCTTGGCGCAACCCAGGTGAAGCGCAAAAAGACTTAGAGTTCGGTGACTATGTCACGGAAGGCGTAGCTAAAGCCGTGACGGCAATTGAAGACATCACGGGTAAAGAGCAAATCAATGCTGCAGGTTACTGCATTGGTGGTACTGTTCTCGCTTCAACGGTCGCTTACTATGCTGCTAAAAGAATGAAGAAACGCATTAAAACCGCGACCTTCTTTACGACTCTATTAGACTTCTCTCAGCCGGGAGAGGTTGGCGCATATATCAATGAAACGATCATTAACGCTATTGAGAAACAGAACGATGCGAAAGGTTTTATGGATGGTAGGTCGTTGAGTGTGACGTTCAGTCTGCTGCGTGAAAACAGCTTGTACTGGAACTACTACATTGATAACTACCTAAAAGGCAGCAGCCCAATGGAGTTTGATCTATTGTACTGGAACAGTGACAGTACTAACGTTGCCGCTAAGTGTCATAACTTCCTACTACGAGAGCTGTACCTTGAAAACAAACTGGTGCAAGACAAAGGCGTGAAGGTGGGCGGTGTCTGGATCGACCTTAATAAGATCAAAATACCAAGTTATTTCATCTCTACCAAGGAAGACCATATCGCACTTTGGCAGGGGACTTACCGCGGTGCACTGAATACGGGTGGTAACAAGACGTTTGTACTCGGCGAGTCTGGTCATATTGCAGGCATTGTTAATCACCCAGACAAGAAAAAGTACGGATTCTGGCTAAACGATAACTTGGATGATTCTGCAGACGAGTGGCTATCGAATGCGACTCACAATGAAGGCTCATGGTGGACTCACTGGAATCAATGGCTGCAGGGTTTTGAAGCAGGTGAGAAAATCGAACCGTTTAATCAAGGTTCTGAGCTGCACCCTGTAATTGGCAAGGCGCCGGGTAACTACGTAAAACAGGTACTTCCTATCGTCGATAAAGAGAACGTTGATATAGAAGTCGCAGAGAAAGACGTACCGGAAAGTGAAGCCTAAAGTACGTATACGTATTTGAAAGTACAGAACGTCAAACAATAAAAAGGCCACTGAACTCAGTGGCTTTTTCGTATCAACCTATCTCAAAAATAACTGATAGCGTTGATGTAATGTCGATTCTTAATCGATTTCTTTGTCTTTACCCATGGATAAAATCCAAAGAGATACGGCTGCAACACCTGCGAAACCGCCAAGAATGATAACTGGCATAGCGCTGTAACCTAGGATGTGCCAAATTACGCTTTCTAAAGTACTCATTCAATCGCTCCTTATTGCCAGCCTTCAACGCCGTGCATGTCTGGTAGTTTATGTGCGATACCTTTGTGGCAGTCTACACATGTCTTCTCACCAGAAGCCAGCGCTGTTGAGTGTTGTTTCGCACTACGAGGACTCTGTTCGGAGAAGTCCATGTAATCGAACTGGTGACAGTTACGACACTCAAGTGAATCGTTCTTCTTCAATCGAGCCCATTCGCGTTCAGCTAAGTGATGACGGCGCTCTTTGAATTTCTCAGGCGTATCAATCGTCTTAGAAATAAAGTGAGCATATAGCTCTTTTGATGCTTGAACTTTACGAACAATCTTATCCGTCCACTCATGCGGTACGTGGCAGTCTGAACAGATTGCACGAACGCCTGAACGGTTAGAGTAGTGAATCGTCTCTTGGATCTCTTCAACGATAGGTGCGTGACAGCCAGAACAGAACTCTTCTGTATTGGTTGCTTCCATACCCGTGTTAAATGCACCCCAGAATAAAAGACCACCAGAGAACCCCAAGAAAAGTACAAGGCCTACGGCTGCTTTACTTGGAGTTGTCAGTCTTTTCCAAAACGCTTTCAATAATTTCATATAATAGCCTCTCTACAATACGGCTAAGATTAGCGTAGTGAGTCAACAGGTTTGAACTCGTTCTCTACTAATGGTTTCGCATTAGCTTGAGGAACGTGACACTGCAGACAGAAGTAACGACGAGGTGAAACGTCAGCAAGTACTGCATCTTCACGGTTCATGTAGTGAGTAACACTAATTTTTGTTGCACCCATCTCTTTCGCATTTTTCCAGCTGTGGCAAGACAGACACTTGTTTGCATTCAGAGAGACTTCGTAGCTACGGATATTGTGAGGTACCAATGGTGGTTGGTATACGTAATCGCTCTCAAGCACTTGGTCGCGAGGGTACTTTTTGAAGTCGTCTGCTGCGCGCGTTGCTTCAAGTTCACTTACACCACGTAAAGACTCTACGCCACCAATGCCGCCTGGGTTATCCAGTTCAGCTTGAGCCACGCCAGCTAGCAAAAGACCAGCTGATAGTAGGGCAGTAATCAGTTTTTTCATGTTAATTTCTCCGCCTAAAGGCTAATTCTTTGAGAGGACTACTTTTTCTAAATGATGAAAAAGTAGCCGCAATATTAAATACTTAAGATCGTTTCTCTAAGCCTAGGGCTTAAGCAACTTTAGTGATCTTAACTGGACACTTCTTGTAGTCCGTCTGTTTAGACAGAGGATCCGTTGCATCCAAGATCAACTTGTTGATCAGAATTCTTGCATCAAAGAACGGTACGAATACCAAGCCTTGTGGTGGACGGTTACGGCCGCGAGTTTCAACACGCACACGAACTTCACCACGTTTGTTTTCGATAAGAACTTCATCACCACGGCGTA
This sequence comes from Vibrio sp. 10N.261.52.A1, assembly GCF_002876325.1. Taxonomy (NCBI): domain Bacteria; kingdom Pseudomonadati; phylum Pseudomonadota; class Gammaproteobacteria; order Vibrionales; family Vibrionaceae; genus Vibrio; species Vibrio sp. 10N.261.52.A1. The sequence continues at coordinate 2,124 of NZ_MCYD01000690.1, read as the reverse complement.
GGCCACGAGCTTTAGCGTCAGCAGGGTGCATGTAACAAAGTGCATCCGGTACTGCTTTGTAAAGTTCTGGTACACGACGAGTCATAGTACCTGTGTGCCAGTGCTCAAGAACACGACCTGTACATAGCCACATATCGTATTCATCGTTTGGTACTTCTGGTGGTGCTTCGTATGGAGCATTGATGATCAGTGCTTTACCATCTGGCTTGCCGTAGAAGTCCCAACCAGAACCTTTCTTAGCGTACGGATCTGAACCTTCTTTAAAGCGCCATTGAGTCTCTTTACCGTCAACAACAGGCCAGCGTAGGCCACGTACTTTGTGGTAAGTGTCGTATGGTGCTAAATCGTGACCGTGACCGCGACCAAAGGCTGCGTACTCTTCGAATAGACCTTTTTGAACGTAGAAACCTTGTGCTTGTGCATCGTCGTTAAGCTCTTGAGCTTCAGACAGAGGGAAAGCATCAACATTGCCGTTTTTGTAAAGCACGTCGTACATGGTTTTGCCACGTAGTTCAGGTGCTTTAGCTAGAAGCTCTTCGCCCCAAACTTCTTCAATAGTGAAGCGCTTAGAGAACTCCATGATTTGCCATAGGTCAGACTTAGCTTCACCTACCGTTTTCACTTGTTGGTACCATGCTTGTGTACGACGCTCAGCGTTACCGTAAGCACCTTCTTTCTCAATCCACATTGCTGTAGGAAGGATAAGGTCAGCCGCTTGAGCTGTTGCTGTTGGGTACGGGTCTGAACAAACAATGAAGTTATCTGGGTTACGGTAACCAGGCAGACGCTCAGTGTTGATGTTTGGACCAGCTTGCATGTTGTTGTTACACATTACCCAGTACGCGTTGATCGTACCGTCTTTTAATGCACGGTCTTGAGCAACAGCGTGTTTACCAGGTTTTGGTGGAATAGTGCCTTCTGGAAGTTTCCAGATGTCTTCTGCAATCTTACGGTGTTTAGGGTTAGCAACCACCATATCTGCAGGTAGACGGTGAGAGAACGTACCTACCTCACGAGCTGTACCACACGCAGACGGTTGGCCAGTTAGTGAGAATGGGCTGTTGCCTGGAGTAGAAATCTTACCCGTTAGAAGGTGGATGTTGTACACAAGGCTGTTCATCCATACACCACGAGTATGTTGGTTCATACCCATTGTCCATAGAGACATTACTTTGATGTTTGGATCCGCATATTGCTTCGCAAGCTTGATCAGGTTCTCTTCAGATATGCCTGACATTTCCGATGCTTTTTCTACTGTGTACTCTGCAACTGCTGCTTTGTACTCTTCGAAAGTGATTGCAGTCATTGCACCTGAGTTAGGGTTTGCTGCTGCTTTCTGTAGTGGATCGTCATCACGAAGGCCGTAACCGATGTCAGTTGTTGCCTGTTTGAAGTGCGTGTGCTTGTTTACGAAGTCCCAGTTAACCGCATCGTTTTGAATGATGTAGTTTGCGATGAAGTTAGCGATCGCAAGGTCAGACTGAGGGTTGAAGATGTAACCAGTGTCAGCAAGCTCAAAAGAACGGTGGTAGTACGTAGACAGTACGTTTACTTGAACGTGTGGGTGGCTTAGACGACGGTCTGTAATACGAGTCCATAGTACTGGGTGCATTTCTGCCATGTTTGAACCCCACAGTACAAATGCGTCTGCGTGTTCAAAGTCATCGTAACAACCCATTGGCTCATCGATACCGAAGGTACGCATGAATGCACCTACCGCAGAAGCCATACAGTGACGAGCGTTTGGATCGATGTTGTTTGAACGGAAACCCGCTTTCATCATCTTAACGGCTGCGTAGCCTTCCATTACTGTCCACTGACCAGAACCGAACATACCAACACCTGTTGGGCCGTTCTTCTTAAGAGATGCTTTCCATTTCTCAGCCATCACGTCGAACGCTTTGTCCCAAGATACTGGTGCAAAATCACCATCTTTATGGAACTCGCCATCTTTCATACGAAGAAGAGGCTGTTCTAGACGGTCTTTGCCGTACATGATTTTTGAAAGGAAGTAGCCTTTGATACAGTTAAGACCTTTGTTTACCGGTGCTTCTGGGTCGCCTTGAGTCGCAACCACTTTGCCATTTTGAGTACCTACTAGTACCGAACTGTAGTGGCATAGTG
>NZ_MCYD01000689.1:0-1954 GCF_002876325.1 Vibrio sp. 10N.261.52.A1 | reverse complement strand
GCTTAGCTCGCCTTTTGCTGCAGGGTTAGCTTCAAAGCGTAGGTTACATTCTACTTTGCCGCGCGCTAGGCGCTTACGGAAACGCTCGCGTAGGATTGGCTCTAAACCACGGAACTGTTCAGGCATACGGAAGTAAGTTTCTAGGTAGCGTTGGTTTACACTACGGATTTCCCATACTGCGCTGCCCCAATCGCCTTTTACTTCTTTGCGTGCGTACGCAGTCATACTATAAATCATCGAATTTTCCTGTCTTTTATCATTCTGAAAATAACGCGCACGCATAGTATCACGATACGGGTGACAGCCGAAGCTCATCACTTTTGCTAAGGAATCACTTTTCTTGAACAGCGTCTTCGAATGGTAAATAGCTTTGCACGATAAACTGCTATATAATCTCGCCCCAATCAAATATGTCTCACCCCTTTCTTAGGTGATGCACGCTTTCGATAGTAAATCACTTCAGACTGTTAATAAGGTAGATACCAATGCGTCCAAATGACCGCGCTGTAGATCAAATTCGTCCAATTAAAATTACTCGTAACTACACAGCTTATGCTGAGGGTTCTGTATTAGTTGAGTTCGGCAACACTAAAGTTCTATGTAATGCGACGGTAGAAGAAAACGTACCGCGTTGGTTGAAAGGTCAAGGAAAGGGTTGGGTAACCGCTGAATACGGCATGCTGCCACGTGCAACGCACACTCGTAACCGTCGTGAAGCGGCGAGCGGTAAGCAAGGTGGTCGCACGATGGAAATCCAACGTTTGATCGCTCGTAGCTTACGTGCTGTTGTGGATCTTAAAGCGATGGGTGAAATCATGATCACGGTTGATTGTGATGTTATTCAAGCAGACGGCGGCACACGTACTGCGTCTATCTCTGGTGCAAGCGTAGCAATGGCTGACGCAATCAAGAGCCTACTAGACAGCGGTAAACTGAAAAAGAACCCAATGAAAGGCCACGTAGCGGCAGTTTCAGTGGGTATCGTTGGTGCAGAAGCACTGTGTGACCTTGAGTATGTTGAAGACTCAGCAGCCGATACCGATATGAACGTTGTAATGACGGAAGACGGTAAGATGATTGAGATTCAAGGTACTGCAGAAGGCGAACCGTTCAGCCACGAAGAGCTGATGAAGCTTTTAGCTCTGGCGAATAAGGGCATTGCCGATATTGTTGAAGCGCAGAAGTCGGCGTTGGCAGAATAATCAATTTTAATAGCTCCCAATTTGGGGGCTATTTTTTTGTCTGTAAAACCTGAAAGGGGACTACAGAGCGTAAGTTAAGTTTTATTGAGTAAACATAGAGGATGAGCATGAAAGCATATCAACGTGAATTTATTGAATTTGCACTAGAGAAAGAAGTACTTAAGTTTGGTGAGTTTACTTTAAAGTCTGGCCGTAAGAGCCCTTACTTCTTCAATGCTGGATTGTTTAACACTGGCCGTGACCTAGCGCGCTTGGGCCGTTTTTACGCCGCAGCACTAGCGGACTCTGGTATTGAATTTGATGTACTGTTTGGCCCTGCATACAAAGGTATTCCAATCGCAACGACAACAGCAGTTGCACTGGCAGATCACCACGATGTTGATACGCCTTACTGCTTTAACCGTAAAGAAGCGAAAGACCACGGTGAAGGCGGCAACCTAGTCGGTAGCGCACTGGAAGGTCGTATCATGCTGGTGGACGACGTAATCACTGCAGGTACTGCAATTCGTGAATCGATGGAAATCATCCAAGCGAACGCTGCTGATCTAGCTGGCGTTCTTGTTGCGATTGACCGCCAAGAGAAGGGTAAAGGCGAACTATCTGCAATTCAAGAAGTAGAACGTGACTTTGGCTGTGCGATTATCTCTATCGTTAGCCTGACTGACTTAGTGACTTTCCTTGAAGAGAAGGGCACTGACGCAGCGCACCTTGAAGCAGTGAAAGCGTACCGCGCTCAGTACGGCATCTAATAC
>NZ_MCYD01000688.1:0-3076 GCF_002876325.1 Vibrio sp. 10N.261.52.A1 | reverse complement strand
GGTAAGATGAGAGTTTTGTTCGGCCTGCTTTACGAGCCTCCCCATACCTGTCGAGTTGTCGATCAAAGCAATAGAAGCCTCTCTAATGTCTTGCAGTGTCACCGGTGCTTGTTGCATCGTCAGTACGTGCCCTTTGGGAGCGATAAGCTCTAAAGGGTGGCTACGCTCGACGTGTGAATGCAGTTTAGGGTGAGGTGCAGACGCATAGGTAATCGCAAAATCAATCTGTTGATCTTCCAACATTTTCACCGCATCCAATGCACCGGCTATCTCGATCGATAAATTGATATCAGGGTAACGAGCCATGAAAGTCTGCATAGGTTTAGAGACCAAGTTAGTGATAAACCCTTCTCCTATCGCGATGCTAACGTTACCGCCCTTGAGGTTTTTCAGCTTGGTTAGGCGAGCCAGCACCGCCGTTTCACTGCGAACGATGGAGCGGTAATAGTTCAATAACTCGTTGCCCGCCTCAGTCAGCAGAGATTGGCGGTTGTTGCGCTCCCACACCTTCATTTCTGCTTGTGCTTCAAGCTGCGTCAGCATTCTACTCATTGCGGCAGGGTCAACGTTCATCATCTTAGATGCTTTACGCAGTGACCCATATTTTGATAACGCATTCAGATACTCAAGCGCACGAAGATTAAAATGGTGCATACAACTTCCTTGTGATTCGACTGACACAACACAAGCCTCTCACAATTTTCTCAATTGCCCATCTAGGAATTGAGGTACCGACCTAGCAAGTTTGCAAGTTGTGGACTGAGTCACCAACACAAGCCCTTAAAAAACGATAGGTGTTATATAGAAGAAGTATGTATTCGTCTCTAATAAAACAAAAACACAGCTCAATCCAACGAAGAAATGAGCTGTGTTTGATGTTCACTATCGGCTGTTTTAAGCCGATAACCAGTCACTATTTTAAAGCGAGCAGCTTATCGACAAACTCAGAGAAGCCGTATCCTCCGGGTTTGCTCATCACCACTGATGGGTGATGCTCTAGTCGTTCCCAATAATGCTGAATATTAGCCACACCGACACTGTTCGGCAAAATTTCAAACATGTATTGATCGTTCATCGAGTCACCGACATAGCAACTACGCTCGACTATTTCTTGGTCAGACAGCCCCTTCTCTTTGAGAAAAGCGGTCGATGTTGCTTTCTTAGAGTGCTCACCATACCAAGCATTAATGTGAATAGAGCTTGCTGTGGCGTGTGCACCTAGCGCATGAATCTTAGAGACTATCTCTTCAATAATCGCATCATCGACTTTGGGACGGTTTTGACCGATGTCTATCGCAACTTCACACAAGCGGTACGACTGATCCAGCGTTAAGCTGAGCTCTGGATAATCGCTCAAAATAGCTAAAACTTGTTCTTTCAGTTTGCTCTGATTAGCACTGACTTCTGGCAAAGGAATATCTGAGCGCAATGTCAGATAACCGTTTATCTTTTCCATAATGAAGGCGCCATTCTCACCGAGAACCGCATCAACAGGCCACAGCTGGGCAATGTGATCACACCAACCTGCACAAGCGCCGGTTACCGCAACCACTTTCTTGCCCGAATCTCGAAGCTTACTTAAAGCGATCAAGGTTTCAGGCGGCAATTGACCCTGCCACGTTAAGGTGTCATCCACATCGGTTAACACCCAATCTATCTTTTTCCAATTTTGGTTCAATTCATTCGATACCGAATTCATTTCTACACCTCTAAATAATCAATCACTAAACAGTGTTAAAGCAAATTCGGTAAAAACATCACTAAGCTTTCAGAGAAAGTCAGCAACATCAGAACCGTGAGTAGTGCTAGCAACAACGGAGCCACTTCTCTTACGAAGTCGACCATACGAACTTTTAAAATCGAGCAAACCGTAAACATCATCGAGCCAAATGGCGGAGTCACACCACCAATCATGATATTCACAATCACGATAATGCCGAAGTGAACCGGGTTAACGCCTAGGTTAAGAACAGCTGGCAATAGTAATGGCGTGAGTATGATCATCGCGGCACCACCTTCGATGAACATACCCACCACTAACAGCAGCACGTTAATCAACAACAGCAAGACGAGCTTGTTGTCTGTCAGCTCAATCAAAGCCGAAGCAACATTGTGTGGGATCTGCTCTAGCGTCATGTAGTAACCAAAGACCATGGCACCGATAATGATAAACATGACACTGCTGGTGCCCTGCACTGTTTCACGCATGATCAGCGGGATATGGCGAAAGCCCAGTTGACGATAAACGAATATGCCAATAATCGCGCAAAGCAATACGGCAATCGCACCCGCTTCAGTAGGCGTGAACAAGCCAAAACGCATGCCCAGAATAATGCCGAACGGGATCAACAGTGCCGGAATCGCTTTCAAGAAGTAATGAAAACGCTCTTTGGCAGAAGCAGGCTCAGAACGCGAAGGTTTGTAACGGCGTTTACGAGCGATGAACGCAATCGTCACCATTAGCGACAGCGCCATCAAAAATGCCGGAACGTAACCCGCTATAAACATTTGATGGACTGACACGTTCGCCAATAGAGCAAAGATGATTAAGTTAATACCCGGTGGGATCACAGGGCTGATACTTGATGACGCAGCTGTTACAGCGGCCGTAAATGGCAAGTCATAACCACGCTTAGTCATCTCGGGAGCAAGAATCTTCGACTGCATCGCCGCATCCGCATTGGCAGAGCCAGAGATACCGCCCATCAGAGTACTCAGCGCCACATTCACTTGAGCCAGACCACCGGTTTTATGGCCAATCATAGAATCGGCAAAGGCGAGTAAGCTCTTACTGATCCCCGCATAATTCATCACCGAACCCACCATGATAAAGAACGGGATGGCCAACAACGGAAAAGACTCAGCAGAGCTAATAAAGCGCTGCATCACCAAGCTCACCGGAATAGAGTCATTGATAAAAAGAAAGTAAACCATCGCCGATGCAATCAGAGAAAACGCGATGGGGATGTTCAAGAGAAACAGAACAAACAGAATAAGGATTGGAAGATAGCTTTCCATGAATCGTACCTACTTAGAAGAGCGCTTTAGAGAAGCGACATCGTTCGCGATAAATCGA
>NZ_MCYD01000687.1:1503-4085 GCF_002876325.1 Vibrio sp. 10N.261.52.A1 | reverse complement strand
CCACCAAGAGACAAACCCGCAATCGAGACGTAACCCAAAATTTCAGCAAGCCATGGGAATTCGTCTGTCCAACCCACAAGCACCATCATGCCGTCAGCCATCGAACCGACAACAGTATTGATAGACGGAAGCACAGCACCAAATACAGCAGCGCGGACGGCAAACCATACAGACTCCAATCGCTTCCATTGGTCAGTCATAGCACTCGCCATTTCTTCAGCTTTTGACATGCCCTCAACTTTACCTAGTTGTTCAATGCTTACAGCTAACCCATCAGTATCAGCCATGAGCAGCTTGATCATGCTTACGGCTTCTTCTGAACCAAATGCTTTTTTCAAGTCGGCCGCTTCTACCACACTCAAGGTGTCACCATATTGGCCTTTCAATTTATCGAGAATATCCAGCATAGGCAGCATCTGACCTTGGCTGTCAGTAAAAGATACATTGAGTTTGTCTTGAGCATTGGCGACCCCAGCTAGGAACGCTTTATATTTAGTCCCCGCTTCACTGCCGCTCATTGTGGCTTGCAACGTACCTAATATTGCCATTTGTTCCGACATCGCAATTCCTGCCGATGTAGCATTAGCACCCACACTAGTGAAAGCGCTACTCATTTCACTACCCGTGGTCTTGAACCTTTGCACTGCACTGGCAGTCATGCCTGCTACCTGATCCACCCATTCACTTTTACCCATTCCTATGGCTTGATTTTTAAATATTCCATACATGGTGCCCATGTAATTAGTAATAGTAGCGGTGTCAGCTTTAGTCGCGGCAGCAAGCACACCCGACGCTTTGGTAAACTGAGAAAGCTCCTCACCGTTTAACCCCGCAATAGCGGACTGAATATCATAAGACGCACCAACAAACTCCGTCGCTGACTTACCGTACTTGGCAGAAAAGTCGAGAGCGGTCGCTTGCAATTGCTTTAATGCATCCTCAGCAACCCCAAGTGATTTCACCTCACCTAGTTTTCTGTCCATTTCGATGGCAGGCATCAATGCATTCTGGATAGCAAAGCCAGCCGCGACCAAACCCGCACCACCTGTCGCCATGTTTTGCATGCCTTGCTTGCCTACTTCCATGGAAGATTGCATTTCTTTGGTAATGCCTTGCAGTGGTTTGGTTACTTGGTCAACCAAAGCCACGTGCATTAAAAGCTTTTCCATACTCATGCGTAATGTTGCCTCTACCTACTAAACAATCGGCTAATTGCGCTCATTACTGCTCTTTCTTCACGTTCGAACTGGTGTTTATCCAACCAGATAGCGCGACTTAAACTTTGTTCGTCATCAGGCTCACTGGGTAAAAAGTGACGACGCAGGGCAAAGGCTTGTTCAAGTGGGTTCTCTTCAATCCTCTTTGCCCTGTCGGTTATTTTTTTAGTGTGATTTCAATGCCACCTTTAGAGGCATTACTCACGGTGGCATACAGCTCAATGGTTAGGCCGGGAACACTATCCAGCAACTCGGTCAATGCCGCTTTCTGTTCCGGTTTAACCGTACGAGTTAAATACGTGTATGCAGGCGCCACCTTATTGTTTGGCATCATGTCATTGGTGTAGTTGTTCGCGTCTTGCACCGTTGGGGTAAATTCGAAGTCCGTGTCACCGATAGTGACTTCTACAGGTTTTGAGGCAAAAACAGGTTTAGTCATTGTCATCTCTCTTGGTTTTTTCGTGCTTAGCACGCCATTGCAAATAATCTTCAGCTTGCTGAGCGCATTGACTCAACGCCGCTTTTAATTTGGGTAAATCTTCACTGGCGGTGATTAATGGGCTAGTGCCTCGAATTTCCGGTTTATGACAAGACACGATCAGCCCCGCAGGCGGTAACTTCACCACCACTTGAGTCGCAACCCACTCAGTACGGTTCGCGCAACCGGTCAACAACATCACTAGGCCAAGACCTTTGATAACACTCTTCATCAACAAGTTGGCGTCGCAGCGTTTCAATGTCTTCATTGAGCTTTCCTTCTCTCGTGCTGTGTAACCTTGCTCTCTCTACCAGTAAATGATTCGCATCGCTGTTTTCTTGGGTTAGGGTTTCAATGGTTGCTTGGCTGATCTGATTGGTTGACAAAGCGCTTTCTAAACGCGTCTTTAAAGCCGCTAACTCAGACTGACTCACTTTCAACATCAACCACATGGCCCCCATGGCAATCCCCACAACGACAATCAGTAGCCACTTCCCCCATTTAATGCTTTTAAATGGCAAGGCAGCGATCACGTTCTTTTTCCCTGCGGTCAATTAAACCTTTCAACTTCACGCCTCCGCCATATACCCATCTAGGTAACTCATGGCACGCTTTGATAAAGTCACCCCGTTTAATAAAACGGTAAATCTGTGTTTCACTGCCATCCCGGTTTCGCATAAATCGAGTGCACCCGGTATTAAAGCTAAAAGAGGTGAAGGCGTCGAACTGACCTGGTGACATCTGTTTGCCAGAAGCGACTTCTGCCCGACTGATACACTGTTCAGCTTGTTGTAGGTTCTTCACCCAATCTGTGGCGATTTGCTCTAACGACACCACTTGGTCTTTCACATCATGAGTATTACCAATACCATTCGTTGCTAACCCTG
>NZ_MCYD01000687.1:0-775 GCF_002876325.1 Vibrio sp. 10N.261.52.A1 | reverse complement strand
CATTCGTTGCTAACCCTGCCGGACAGGTGTAAAGGCCTTGGCGGCACCCTTCCGCATTGCCGATGATCTCCAGTCCAATGGCGCTCGTTCTTAATGCCCCCATTTGTTCACCTGCGATCGTCACATTGCCAATCGGCAACTCTGAGCGATGCAATGCCATTCCCCCAGTCACTAGCCCGATCACTGCCGCGACAGAGCAAATAATGCGTTTCGTCATTTTCACTTGGTGTCACACCTTTTTTCGCTCGCGATACGTTGCATCGCTCGTTTATGCCAGTAATTCAATCCGAGAGCTGCCAAACCAATGACCAGCGATAAGATGAAGTACCATTCTTCAAATGTCAGGTTACTTAATGTCATGCCGACCAATGACATTAAGTAAGCAATTCCACTGGTTATTTTGTCGTACCAGTCTTTCATTCCGTTACTCCCGCTCTACTTGGCAAGATATACAATACCGACACCCTGCTATCGCTACTCGACGCTCTTCTGGAATGCCCTCGCCACACTCAACGCACTCTTGCACGCTTTCTTGTTGGCTCGTCTGCACTGACCGTTTAAGTTGGCTTGCAATCGCCATTTCGGTGAATTTGGCTTCGTTACTACTTGCATGGTCAACAAAATCCGGCATTCACTCTCTCTCATTAGACTTAAAGCAGACCGCGTGTATCGTCTGAACTTAAGTATGAAATCCCATTGATGCGGACAAAGTGCGGGCTCGTCACAAACCCTTTCAGTTTGCGCTTAGTTTTATCACTACTATTAGGATCAACAC
>NZ_MCYD01000686.1:1158-4508 GCF_002876325.1 Vibrio sp. 10N.261.52.A1 | reverse complement strand
CATACAACCTTAATCACTAAATTCAACGCATAGTAAAAATGCCACGCGTTGCGAATCCCTCTTGAGCAGTTTGTTAGTCGCGAGGCACCGAGCGACAATTTTAAGCCAAACTAAACTTTGCGAACAACAAGCTTTATGTGTTTTGATGCACTTAAGTCAGGCGTAGTCTCAAAGCGGCTACTCAATGAAACCACTTGGAACAGCCAACGCTGCAGAAAACGGACTGACAACACCAAAAAAGCGCTTTTGGAAAACCAATCTCACAGTGCGGACTTTCAACAAAGTCACTGAAACCACGTGGAACTTACCACACCAGAGAAAACGTCCTTTCAGCAAGTAAATAAGCTTTTAAACGAACAAACTCACCGAGCAGAGTTGCAACCAAAAACAGATTTTCGATTACCCCGCTCTATCACCACCAAAGAACGAAACAACCGCTTGGAAGATAGTAATGCATTGATTTAGAACCGATGAAACTGAGCTTTGACCGTCGAAGATGGAACTATGAATCAAACAACCAGTAGCCAAGTTTTGAGCTTAGAAACATGATTTTGACTGCTAGCTTTTTCTGGCGACTAACAGCTATTAGACAGACAAATTCTGCATTTGAATACAGAATTATTCTATCTAGTTTCATTTGTGTTGCACTCTAGCACAATTAATTTCATTATTTCAGTGACTTAGAACATAGATAGGCACATCGAATAAAAAATACAGAATATTTCCATATAGTATGAATCCAGCGAAAACCCTCTCGCACTGTATATACTCCCAGATCTACTAACCATGTTGAAAGCACAAAAAAGCCTGCCATCTATGCGAACATAAATGGCAGGCTTTATACGTTAATTAGACTCGTGAGTGGCTAGATTATGCAGCTTCAAATGCTAGAGCTTTCTTTTCAACTTGGCGGAAGATCAGCGTTAAAATACCGTTTACTGCTAGGTAGAATGCGCCAGCAATACCGAACACAGTTAGTGTGTCGTAGGTTTGGCCGTTAATACGCTGCGCGTAGCCCATCAAATCCATAATGGTGATGGTACTTGCCAGCGATGTGCCTTTGAAGACTAAAATTACTTCGTTCGAGTAAGCAGGAACGGCGCGGCGTAGTGCGTATGGCAATAGCACTTTAAGGGTCGCGATTTTGTCCATACCTAGTGCACGACATGCTTCCCACTGCCCTGCAGGAATCGCGTTGAATGCACCTCTGAACAGTAGCGTGCTGTATGCCGCAGTGTTCAAAGCTAATGCTAGCATTGCGCAGAACCAAGGTTGGCTGAGCCAAGTCCACATGAAGCTTTCACGAATCCAATCGAACTGACCTGGGCCGTAATAAACCAAGAAGATCTGAACCAGTAATGGTGTACCCGTGAACAAGGTAATGATGCCACGTGTTACCCAGTGAATCGCAGGTAATCTTAGGATCAGTGTTACCGTCATCAGTAGCGACAAGATACAACCAACAAGCAGTGACGCGCCTGTGAGCTGAAGACTGGTTGCTAAACCTTCAAGCATTTGAGAGAGGTATTGTTGATTCATGCTATTGCCCCTTTGTTACCCAAACCTTGAATAGAGAATTTACCATCAATCACTTTTACTGCTCTTTGCGTAATCAATGTGATGATTAGGTAGATAGCTGCCGCCGTTGCGTACCAAGTAAATGCTTCGTGCGTTGCTGCTGATGTTAACTGCGCTTGCTTCAGTAGATCGGTGACGCCAATCAGAGAAACCAATGCAGTATCTTTCAACAGAACCAACCACTGGTTCGTTAAGCCTGGTAGTGCGTGTCTTACTGCTTGTGGCAAAACAATTCTGAAGAATGCGTGAGATTGTGGAATACCTAATGCACTCGCCGCTTCTCTCTGCCCTTTACCTACCGCTTTCAATGCACCACGAATAGTTTGTGAAGCGTATGAAGCGAAAATAAGTGACAACGCAACAACACCAGATAAGAACGGGCTAACTTCAACAAAGTCACCAGTGATCATGAAGAGCACTTGTGTTGAGCCAAAGTAGATAAACAAAACCACCAAGATTTCTGGTAGACCACGTACGATTGTCACGAACGCGGTTGTCGGCCATTTGATTGCAACACGACGAGACATTTCTCCGCCTGCAAACATTACCGCTAGAACTAATCCAACCAATAGGCTTACGAATGCAAGCTGAATAGTCATCCAGCTTGCCTCGACGAGCCCTAAAGAGTAACCCGTTAATTCCATAAATTACTTACCGAAGTACTTGTTGAAGATCTTGTCGTACTCGCCGTTTGCTTTAACTGCTGCAAGTGCTGTGTTCAGTTGTGCAACTAGCTCTGGGTTGCTCTTGTTTACTGCGATACCAAAGCCGTTACCAAAGTACTCTTGGTTTGTTACTTGGTCGCCAACGTACGTTAGGTTGTCTTCTTTCTTAAACCATTCAGCGACTACCGCTGTGTCACCGAATACAGAATCGATACGACCGTTTTTCATATCGATGAATGCATCTTGGTAGCTTGAGTAAGGTACTGCTGTCACACCTGGTAGTTGCTCAAGAAGGTAGCTTTGGTGAGTAGAACCGTTTTGAACACCGATACGCTTGCCTTCTAGTGCTGCTTGGTCTGCTACTTTGCCTTCAATAGAGATGAATGCTGCAGAGTTGTCGTAGTAAGCGTCAGAGAAGTTTACTTGTTGAAGACGTGCTTCAGTGATGTCCATTGCAGAGATAGCCGCATCGTAACGTTTGAATTTAAGAGCTGGAATCAGGCTATCGAATGCTTGGTTGTGGAAAGTACACGTTGCTTTCATCTCTTCACAAAGTGCGTTTGCTAGATCGACGTCGAAGCCTTGGATTTGGTTGTTCTCATCCATGTATTCGAATGGTGCATAAGTCGCTTCCATTGCGAATTTGATTTCTTCTTGAGCTGCTGCATTGAAAGAAGCAAGACCGATAAGTGAAGCTAGTAGAATCTTTTTCATTTTGTTACTCCGAATACATTGTGATAGTGGCCTGTGGCCATTCTTATAATTTGATTGTTTTAATCGATGTTGTGTTTAGGTAAATCTAGTCAGTGACTTAGTGAGTCAAATATTCAGCAAACTCTGGAGTCTGCGGATTAATAAATGCGTCGCTGGTGCCGTGTTCCATGATGTACCCCTTTTCAAGGTAAAGAACGTGGCTCGCAATCTTCTTGGCGAAGTCAACTTCGTGAGTCACTACCACCTGAGTAATTCCAGTGCCGCTTAGCTCTTTAATGATGCTAACTACTTGGTTAGTGATCTCTGGATCAAGAGCCGCTGTTGGTTCGTCAAACAGCAATACATCCGGCTTCATCATAAGAGCACGAGCAATCGCGACACGTTGTTGTTGAC
>NZ_MCYD01000686.1:0-436 GCF_002876325.1 Vibrio sp. 10N.261.52.A1 | reverse complement strand
ACGTTGTTGTTGACCACCAGATAGTTGTAACGGCCAAGCGTCTGCTTTGTCTGCAAGCTGTAAAGTTTTCAAAACTGTTTGCGCTTGATTGATCGCTTCTTGCTTATCTAGGCCTGCAACCTTAGTTGGTGCTTCAATCAAGTTTTCCATTACCGTCATGTGTGGCCACAAGTTGTATTGTTGGAAAACCATGCCGACTTTACGACGAAGTTTCAGCCCCTGCTTCTCTTGGATCTGGCTAGAAAAATCGAATTGTTCATTCGCAATGTCTAGCTCACCGTTATCAGCAATTTCTAGCAGGTTCAAAACACGCAGTAGTGAACTCTTACCGGCGCCGCTTGGGCCAAGCAGTACCAAGGTTTCGCCACTCTCACAGTTAAAACTGATGTCGTGAAGAACTTGGATATCGCCGTATGATTTGTTGATGCTCTTTACT
>NZ_MCYD01000685.1:0-7287 GCF_002876325.1 Vibrio sp. 10N.261.52.A1 | reverse complement strand
TCAGACGAAGTAAAACAGCACCTAATGGGTTTTGTTGAGCAAATCTAATTTAAGCAATCTTGATTGCTAAGTAGAAAAACAGGAAGAGAAAGGCTGAGGCTTTTCTCTTTTTTTATGCCCGAAAATCGCTAACCTTGCAGTATTCGTCATTTAGACCGAGACTCTCGGAAAGTGGGCAAGCATGAGTAATACAAACGTTAAAACTGAACTAGAAAAGATGCTATCTGGGCAAGTATATAATGGTGCAGACCAAGAAATTGAAACCATGCGTTCCAATGCCAGAAAGTCGCTAATGGCTTTCAACAGCCACCAAGACCCAGACCAGCACCACACATTGCAAGAGCAGCTATTTGGTAAGGTTGGTAGCAGCAGCTTAATCCAGCCCCCTTTTCATTGTGAGTTTGGTAAAACCATCGAGATTGGTGACGACACCTTCATCAACATGAATGTGGTCATGCTGGACGGTGCTAAAATCAAAATTGGCAACAATGTTTTAGTGGGGCCGAGCGTTCAGTTTTATACCGCTTCTCACTCTCTGGATCACAGAAGTCGTCGTCAGTGGGAAACCTTCTGTTTCCCTATTATCGTTGAAGATGATGTATGGATTGGTGGGAACTCGGTCATTAATCAAGATGTGACAATTGGCGCTCGCTCCGTTATCGCTGCCAACTCTGTCGTCAACAGTGATGTGCCACCAGACTGTCTCTATGGCGGCACACCAGCCAAATTAATCCGGTATCTGAATCGAAAGAATGAAAACAAATACACTCGCCAGTCAAGCCTCTCGAAAGACAATACAGTCACTAACGACCATACTCACTCAAACATATCCTCGTGATCGTGGATAGCACCTCTTACATCATCTTGAGTCAACACACGTTTGTCTAAAACATGTTTAACTTGTTTACCCAAATCAACAAGCGCATCTCGATTTGCTTTAGTTTGGCGCTTACCTGCACTTCTGAGACAATAATTAAGCTCATGCTCTTCGCTGAAGTTCACTAGATCTCTATCTGCAGCCATACCTACCTCCTAATTACATTAAACCCAATTAGAAGTCTGGCCTGAAAATGGCTAAATTCAAGTATCAAGTTGACAAAAGAACAAAAAACAACCAACCGTGGCGCTATCTACCTTTCTTCCCCGCCTTACCAAGGTAATCCACAATATGCTCAAAGTAACCGGGCACCCACAACACCTACCCCTTCCTCAGATACAAAACAGGCAATCACCGTAATAGATATTTGTGTATTTATCCGAATTGTGAGGAACAATAGTAATGCTTACAAAGCACCGTAATGGAGTCACCCATAAACAACAAAGCCACAGCTGGCGCTGTGGCTCTCTTTTTCACTAAATAAACTGACAGGACAGCTAGCTCAGTAGCCAATAACTAATAGGATTATCAGGGCACTGATAAGGTCCACATTCAACAAAGGTTGCAATGGCATTAAGGGCAACCACAACGATGGCTAGTAAACACGCCACACGCCCCAAGTTACTCATCTTATACGCTTCTTGCGATGGCTCTTTATTAGTCAATATTAGAATGACAGCAACCGCTAATATGGTCGCAGCAAATAACACGAAAGCCCAAGTGTAATAGTGCATCCCAAAGATAGGACTACCATAGCCAGGCGTGCCTGGAATCACATGCAGCGATACCTGTCTTAGAGAGGTGGCGACACCATACAAGGCACCGATCAAAACAATGCCATAGTGACGAGGTTGAGGCCCATAAACCACATTCAACATAAAGCCAAACGCAACCATCACGAAACCGATGCGTTGCAATAAACACAGCGGGCAAGGCAATTCGTGAAGAACAAACTGAAGGATGAAGCCTATCAACAGAACGGCAGTCATGCCGAGTAGGCCAAGCGTATTTAGGAGCGTTAATTGATCTCGATTCATGTTAGCTCCTTACAATAAGATGGGTAATGAATCAGTCGCATGGTGATTAAACCAATACAACCCTAGGATCACAGAGCCCGCAAAAAAGCCATACGCCGCGGTCTTCTTCTCGAAAAAAGCGCATAACATCGCCACGAGTAATAGTAGAAACAGTAAAGACATCATAAGAGGTATTCCCTCGCTATTTATCAAGTCCAGTCATATTGAACGTCAAAATGAATATCCACACCTACGCCCCAAACAGCATTCAAAATCGGCAAATCTATGGATTACGGATTAAAAATCATCAATTTAATACTTGTTAGTAAGCGTTAACCTGTCAAGTTTCCACCACTAACAAAGCCTTCTATGAAGAGAAGATGCAAGTAACACGCCGAATCAAGAAAAGCATACGCATCTCAACATTAGGCATACCACGAAACAGAGCACAGATATTACGATTGGCTACACTTACCAAACAGGGATAACACTTAAGAGTGAATGGCTAGGAAACATAATGAAAACAACACGATTTTTCTCTGCCCTATTTCTTACTAGCCTTACCATTCCCAATATTATTTGGGCCAACTACGCGATCGTTTTACCCGGTCAACATGAACAAGGGAGCGATTTACAAGGTGATGTATTATCGGCCTACGAGGTGATTGATTGGGAGCTCAACCATAGTGATTTGATATTTGGAGCTAATACTAACCAAAGCCTTAACACCAATATCCCGGCCGTTGGCTACATGTACAACCAAAAGTTAGAGTTAAACTCAGGCCAACTCGAAGACGAGATTAGAGAAATAGCAGAACGGTACGGGGTTGATTACGAAGATTTCTTTTTACACTTTTTAGAAGACACCATCCTTACAGAACCCAACCCCACTCATGGCGAGAATACGCTGTTAAACCGTAAACCCATGCTTGTGGGTTATACCGCAGACGCAATGCACGCAGGCTTTGTCCTTTACCAACCACCACCTTGGGATGCCGATGTCTTTGAAAATTTCCAACAAGGTGGTGCACTCTACCTTTACCACTCAGAACAGTTCAATAGTGTCGATTTTGAGTTTTCACGCTTTGCACAAGGTGGGAGGTTTTGGATTGAATATCCTTCTGAGGTGAACGCCAACAATCAAGTCACTGCATGGTCTCATCTTGTTATAAATGAAGATAACACTGAGAACATGACTCAAAACCAAGCGGTTAGCTGGGAAGTACCTTCTGATTGGGTAAGAGCAAGCACTCATGATGGTAGTGGCAACAGTTATGGTGGCGGGCAGTATTTCGGTTCGCCTTTTGTCCGTGATGGTGGCCGTTTATACGTAGTTAGAGTGCGCTGGCAAGGCCAAGCAAGTGATATTCGCCCTCGTTTAAGTCGCGTCCAGTTCAGAGATAGCTTTCCAATAATCGCCAAAGAGGACTTACCGCCGAACAAAGTGACGCTTGGTTCTAAAGAGAGTAGCCACAGCCCCTCCCTTAATGAGCCAAAGCGTTGGCGAAAAATTCGTGGCTTCGACCAATCGGCCGACCTTAACCAAGACAACTATTTGTCTCCTGCTGAATACCAGAATCGAAGTAATAAATCCGCCACCGCTCGATTTCGTTGGGAATCTCGGGTTATTCCTTTTGGTCAAATGTGGGACCAGAACTCTTCATGGTCGCTAACCAATCTGGCTAATCCCGGGCTATTGATGGCAATGGGCAGTTATTATGGTCAACATTGGACCAAGCTAGGTGTCTCTGGCGCCTACAACGATGACACCAATAAACTCTTAGGTAGCAATCAATTTGATATCTACTCTGGGGGAAACATCGCTGAACTTGATGCTATCGCAGGCTCAACTGAAGCTGATGAACGCTATAAACAACAGTTTTCCGCCTTTCTCAAACGATTGACTGCCGTTAATGACAAACCGTTAATTGGGCTCAATATTGGAACAGCTAACCTCTATGGTCGAAATGGGCAAGCGCACCTTATCGATGCAGGAAACCTGTATTTCAGGGAGCACTATATATTTCCGTCAACGGGCTTTAGCGGCTATGGCGGGCTATCGAAGTTTTGGGATAACTCAGCACTCGGCTATTCAGGGTCGAAGGTTATTCAACAAGCCACAACGCGTTATGGACGCGTGCAATTCTTTGGGAACAACCAAGAAAATTGGCAACAAGACCAATACTCAACTCTCGCCATCTATTACCTCCATCATCATCCCGAGCAAAGCTATTTCAACCAATGGAACAGTGGTTACGTATATGGGAGCAACAACACCACAACAGATAATTTCTGGAAAGCTGGCGTACCCAAAAATATGGCTTACCAGCCAACACCACTGCTCAACATTAATCTTGGTGTGCCTTCAGGAGCCATACCAAAGGGCTTTCAACCACTTACACTGATGCTCTCAACCCGCACTCCACAACCTGAGGATTACTCGATTGTTGGTAACACTTCGCAAACTCAGGTCGCTCATCAAGAGCTACCATATGGCAAGGTTTCACTATTACCTACTCATGCCTATTTCCTTTATCAATCAGATAAACAGATTGTCGAAGGCGGCCCAGAAGACATGGTGATTGCCAGAGAGTTTGAGCATGGACGCGTTCTCTATCGCACCGATTTTTATGGGAAAAACGCTGACTTTTATACCGCAGAGAAAATTTCTATTCGATTAGACCCACCGATGAAGCCCGTAAGTGCTGATGGTAGAGTGGGAGAATATCTAGATGAAGTGCAGGTAGGTGGTTACCAAGGCTTGATACTACTTTATTGACGCAGCTCAAACTTGAATTGGTCACCATAAAACAAAGAAACCTAGCGAGTAGTCGCTAGGTTTCAAAGATAAAAACGAATTACTCTTTGCTTACTTCAGAGGATCGTTGTCAGGCAATGCGTTGTGTATCCATAACGCTAGGCGCTTCTTAATATTTGCACCATCCAACTTACTGTCTGGTAACGGAGTGATTTGATTTACTTCAACAAGAAATAGATAAACAGCCTTAACCTTGATTGGTTGAGATGAGTTCGGCAAATCGAAACCTTGCAACTTTGCCATTTTAAAACCGACTTCTAGAGCCTTCTTAACCAGCTTATCTTCATTCATGATCTTCGCGGTTTTCGACATATCATCTCCATCATCTTCGTAGAATGAACCTTGAGTATATCAAACCAAATCTTCGATAAGATTACCGCGCTCTCAATTCGAACTCTCTCTTTGATAAATTACATAAAACGATTCGCAGATCCAAAGCCGCTACCCACTCAATCAACATTCACAAGATAAATACAAACGCGCAAACGATATATTAACAAAACACTCAATAAATGAGATCTTCAGTCAAGAAACCAAAAATTTGCCGGATTTGAACTTACCAAGCTAAAGGATACAGAATACTATTATTTTCACTTGTATACTTTTAGCTTTATAAATAAATAATAAGCCGCTGTTATTTAACTAGTTTTATACCATGTCGACTTAGAACACATTTACAGTCACCCGTAACGAAAAGCTATTTACAAAACACTCATTAAATAAATAAAATAGACCCAATAATCTTGTACTGGTGTTAATAATGCGTTACCTATGGGCTTCATTCTGTCATAAAAATCCTATCCCCGGACGAATCGTTCATATCCTTGTTATCTTGATAGCATTAGCTTCTATCGTGGTTCCATTAATGACAAAAGATGCCACAACAATACTAATTTCACTTTGTGTTGCTTTGGTGTGTTTTGTGCTGTTTGTGTTCTTTGCCCTTGCCGACAAAATGCGTTCGGGTATGCACTAATCTAATTCGAGATAGCAAAGCATTTCTCTTTTTCAAACCATTATCAAATGTTGGCTATCAAATACGGAAAAGCCCAAAGTTATTAGCTTTGGGCTTTTCTTCTACAGACTGTGGTTGATTACAACCGAGTGATACGACAACCGAGTCTTACAGCGTCATATGCAGAATTGGAAATGGTTTCCCCATGTCATCAAGTGGTGAGCGTGATTCAATTTTGAACCCCATGTGCTGATAGAAGCCTACCGCTTGTGGGTTTTGCTCATTCACGTCAACTTTGGTCGCTGCCAACTGCTCAATCGCATGTTGCAACAACACCGTACCTACTCCTTGTCCTCGAACTTCATTCAAAACGAAAAGCATCTCGACTTTTGCATCATGGACGCCTACGAAGCCAACTATCGAACCACATTCATTTTTAACGCATTTCAAAGAAACCGCAGGGAACGCATGTTCCATGATGATAGGTTTAAAAAACTCAATATCTTCTTCTGTAATAAAGTCATGAGTAGCTCGGACTGAATTCTCCCAAACCTTAAGCATTTCTGCATAATCTTCAGGAAGCACATTTTCTATAGTCATAATTTTCTCTAGATTAAACTGAATATAAACATGTGAAGCTGCGAAGACGCATATTAAGCCTAAACCATTAAGTGAGCCAATGATGTCTGTAGGAGATCCTCGGATGAAAACACGTCCCTTACCCCCCAAAAAATAGCCTTGTAATTGACATACGCAATACGATCCATATCATCATGCAAGCCTCCTTTCCCTAAAAAGCGAACAAAGCAGTAGAAAAAGATATGTTATGCCCACCCAGTCAGTCATTTAATGAATGTTTTTGTGAGCGAAATCATCTGTGTTTACATTTATGGTCAATTCAACACCGCCATGTTGAAGGACAATGATAAATGCGAAGAAGAAACAAATTTCGAGATCATAAGCTAGAAGCTAGATTATTCAGAAGTCGGGCGGTGTTTGCTTTTATATGTATTGTGTTACTAGCAGGACTGTTGGTTCTAAACATATACTGCCTACAGGTGACACAACATGAGTACTATCAAACGCGTTCTAATTCAAATCGTATCAAAATCATCCCCGTCCCCCCTACCAGAGGCCTGATTTATGATCGTAACGGCATCATTTTAGCCGAGAACGTACCAGTATTTAGCTTAGAGCTAGTACCAGAAAAGATAGAAAACATATCTGAAACGATCGAGAAGCTACGTGGAATCATCGATATATCCCAAGAGCAAGAGGAGAGATTTAAAAAAAACCTCAAGCGAGCACGACGTTTTAGTTCAATACCTCTGTTAGACAACCTTAATGACGAACAAGTCGCTAGGTTCTCGGTAAATCGTTATAAATATCCGGGTGTGGATGTTATGGCAACGCTAAAAAGACATTATCCTTATGCTGATATTTTGACACACTCGCTCGGCTATGTTGCACGCTTGAACCAGTCAGACCTAAATCGTCTCATCACTGAAGGGAAAGACCACAACTATAAAGCCACTAGGAACATCGGAAAAATTGGCATTGAACGGTATTATGAAGATGTACTACATGGAAAAGTAGGCTATCAAGAAGTCGAAGTAAACAG
>NZ_MCYD01000684.1:0-4016 GCF_002876325.1 Vibrio sp. 10N.261.52.A1 | reverse complement strand
TGATTCACAACGCGTGGCATTTATACTATGCGTTGAATTTAGTGATTAAGGTGGTATGCGGGAGCTTCGGCATCGCGTGGTTAACACCTTAATTGCGCGTTATACGTTTGGAGATTTTGGATGCCAGCAAGAATGGATGAATACCTAGATAACGTTATTAAAAATCGATTTTCAGTGTCACTAATGTCAAATGCTAAATGGCGTAAAGTGTTTACGGTATTAGATGTGCCAGAATTGATGTTGAACCAGTGTTACTGGAAGTTTGTTGACGACGATTATGAGTTTCTAGGCTGGTTTACCAAATCGGACGAGTTAATGGAAAAGTATGTGGGTGACTATGGCTCAGGACCTTTCGCCTACAAGCGAATTGAGTGGTTAGAAATCCCCAAAGTAGGCAAGCCTAGTGGGTATGAAAATGTGCCCTTTAAACATTGGCATCAAGATATAGATGAAGCATTGAGTATCTTAAACTCGGTTGGGCACTTTGATACGGAGCTTACAGATAGAGGGTTGCGTATCTACGGTTTCAGAGAATAAACGTATAACAAACGTTTAAGACTCAAGATACTTTTTCTAATGTTCACTGAACGAGTTAGAGCTTCGACGCTAACTCACTTTTGTTGATAAGCAAGTAAAGCGGGTAATCGCCCATTAGGCTCATGAAGCAGAATTTAAAGATGCTACAAAAGTGGGACGATTCGATACTCGTAAGCCTAAAGGCGAAAGATCACCCTATGCGTCCTGCATGTCAGTTTTGTTATCTGCCATAACTGTAGCCATTAATGAACTGCTAACATAAGAATTGCGAAACTCTTTTCTGTCCAAAACCTTCACAGGCTGAATTTTTACCCGTGGCACTTTCTAACTCAAAAGTGCCCCAAAGCTTGTTAGAGCAAATACTCATTCACATCGAATTAATGTGATTTTGGATTAGTTTACCTATTGATTCAATCTGACTCAGGCTTGCTCATAATGTGGACTTTTATGTCCACAATTCTGGCAGCAATTCAATCACTTTACTTTTTGATATAGAGTGTAAGCTGTTGTTTTAATTCGTCATACAACTGTTCCTGTACTTTTTCTAACTTATATTGATTACGATCGAGGCACAACCTAAGTTTTCCAAGGACCGGCAAACCATCCAACTTACTAATAGTATCCGGGTGACTGAAAGAAGAGCGAACCGTAACTCCTAAGCCGGCATCAACAGCGCTCCATAAGTTACTCAGACTTCGGCCAACAAAGGTAATTTTCCATGGAATCCCCTCGCGATCTAATGCTGCTATGGCTTGTTGTCTGATAATGCAAGAACCATCAAGCATGACTAGTGGTACAGGTTTAGAAATATTAATGGATTCTTTAAGATATTTATTTGCTGGCCCATACCAGTACAGTGGTAATTCTGCCAGAAGTTCACTATATGGCGCCGATTTTTCACCTCTCCATCCCAATGAAAAGTCTAACTCACCAGATTGAATGCCATCCATCAACTCCTGATGGCGCCCAACAATGGATTGCAATTGTAAATTTGGATGTGAACGAGAGAATACACCTAGCAACTGAGGCAATAGTACGTCACTAAAATCTTCTTGTAGGCCAAAAACCACTTTCCCCGTCAATGAATTTTCCACTAACTGGTTTAGAGCTTCGTCATTTAACTGAAGCATGCGACGGGCATAAGCCAGAATAATTTCACCTGCTTCTGTCGGCTCTAGATGGCGGCCGATTTTGGTCACTAATGAGGTGTTGCACTGCTGTTCGAGCTTTTTTAACTGGGCACTGGCCGCAGAGGGTGAGCGATTAAGTCGTTCAGCTGCAGTTGCAAAGCTTCCTAACTCAATTCCTAAGACAAAACATCGTAAGGCATCTAAATCCAGACTCCGCATGTTCAACTATCCCGAAAATCAAAACTGTATATCAAAATAGTTTTGATTTTTTATATTAAAAAATCAACTTATTCTTTTCCAGTAGACGAAAAAACAGGGGAAATATATGGATACAAAAGAACAACACTTGACGAAACTGTTTGCTGAAATTGCTCCACAATTTCATAAAGTTACGGAAGATATCTTATTTGGACAGATATGGCGTGATGAGAGTCTGAGCACTCGTGATAGAAGTCTGATAACCATCACCGCATTAGTGGTCTTAAATCGTGTGGAACAACTACCGGGTCATTTAGCTCGGGCATTAAGTAACGGACTGACAGTAAAAGAACTGAGCGCAACAATGACTCATCTTGCTTTTTATGCCGGTTGGCCTGTAACGGCTTCTGCACTTGAGCGGTTAGATGAAATGGACCACGAGGGGAATGACTAATGCCAATGACACGAATTTCTATAGGTAATGAGTTATTTGAAAACTATAAGCATCAAATATCACATATTCTCCAGCAATGTTTAGAAGCTTATTTTGCAGTACCGAATGGAGACTGTTTTCAAATATTCGACATTCATGCCCCACAGCAAAAGGTTTTTAATTCGAATTATCCAAATCTGGCTCAAAGTCGTAGTGAATCTGGAATTTTGTTTCACATATTCGCTGGAAAATCACGTGACCATGAACAAAAGCGAGCCTTGTACAAAGCGTTGTGTGAGCAACTTCAGGCCCAAACCCCCATTCGTAAAGAAGATATCATGATCATTGTTCAATTCAATGGCCCAGAAGACTGGTCTTTTTCCTCTGGTCAGTCATGGAAAGATGAAATGGAGATAATACAATGATAGCAATGCAATATAAAATCGTTCTCCCGTCTGATTATCCTATGGAAACAATAGAAGCTCGTATCAAGGAAAAAGGTCACTTATTAGATGGGTTCCCAGGGTTAATTTTTAAAGCCTATCTTTATTCGCGTAAAGACGCGAAAAATTATGAAAATCAGATGAATAGTTACGCCCCGTTTTATGTTTGGAGAGATCATCACGCAATGGTCTTATTTCTCCAAAGTGATGGATTCAAAGCTCTTTGCGAACAATTCGGTCGCCCAAAGGTTGATATTTGGTTCGTTGACGACGAGCCAAACGTTCCTGATTCGCACCATTCTCTTGCGTGTATTCATAATAAAGTCAACCAACATACAGATGTACACGGCTTAGATTATATCTCGTGGGAAACGCTCGGTTTAACGTGGTTGAGTAGCTCAGAAGGTATTGATGATAGTAGCGGTGAAGTTTACTCTGTGGGATATGTTGCTCATGGTCAAAATAATATTGAGTAATGAGATGCGTTAGGTTCACTAACATAATTAAGTGTGTTTTGACCTAAGCCAAAACACACTTTTGTCCACTGACGTTGCAGAGCTTCCTAAACCCTACTAAATGTGACTGCCAAACTTAATGTTGACCAAAAACACAGAGAGGAGGTCATCATGAGAAGGTTATCTTCTGGAAAATGCAGTGGCATCAAAAGGCCATTTAAGCTTGAAGAGATCTGGCGGATCAGAACTAGGCTGGAGATTGAAAATGATCTGATGCAGCTCGCACTACTGAACCTAGCTATAGATAGCAAGTTAAGAGCAAGTGATTTACTAAAGCTACACGTTTACGATGTTTCTTCGCAAGGAGTTATCTATGAAAGGGTTCAGTGCATCCAGCAAAAAACTGGCACTGATGTCCACTATGAGATTACTCCAAGAACACAGCAAAGTATTAGCCGATGGATTTTTTCAGCATCGCTAGAGGCAAGCAGTTTTCTATTCCCGAGTAGCCGACGCTTTGGGCAACCTATCAGCTACTCATTCTATCGTTCAATTATCAGGAACTGGGCTGCAAAACTGGGACTGAATGCTAACTATTACGGCACTCATTCCATGCGCCGCACCAAAGCCACGTTAATATATGCCAGAACAAAAAACATCAGGGCCGTACAGATTTTACTTGGACATTCGAAGCTAGATAACACAATTCGATACCTTGGCGTTGAGCTAGAAGACGCTCTGAGGTTGTCTGAGAAAACAGACTGCTGACAGGAGCTGAAACAGGCTTTTCTTCTGAAAAGCCTGCCCCAAAGTGTGTTTA
>NZ_MCYD01000683.1:0-406 GCF_002876325.1 Vibrio sp. 10N.261.52.A1 | reverse complement strand
ATATTAAACAGATTGTTAGTTTTCCGGTTCAGCAAACCTCAAGATATCCTTGTAATTATTTACAACAATATCGATAGAGTTATCGTCGTGGTAAACTCGATAAAGCTTCCCACTTTCACCGTCATTAACATTAATAAAGTATGGGTCACCAGAACCACACAAACAGCAAGCGACAGCTATGTACCCAGATTTAACGACGTTAATACCCGGATAATAATTGCTAGTTTCATCGTCAATATCCGAGCACGTAAAGACCTTAAAATCTGCACCTAGCCCAGACAAATCGAAATCATCTGGGATCTCAAATGACTTATTACTCAAGTTGTTATCAGATATAAAATTTAACCAATAATCTGGAATATTTATCATTGTAAACTCCAAAAGAAAACTAACGCCCTGCTAAGTG
>NZ_MCYD01000682.1:0-9233 GCF_002876325.1 Vibrio sp. 10N.261.52.A1 | reverse complement strand
CTGCTACGCTCTGCAATCAAAGAAGCCATGCTCAGCCGTATCGATGCGGCGCTCAACTTCCGCTCTGAACAACAAGAAAAGCTCAACCAAGCACAAGATAAACTCTCGGCACTGACTGAATCTGCGGTTGGCCTCGAAGACAGAGTAAACCGTACAGTTGTCGTTTCTCCAGTAACCGGCACCGTTAAAACGTTAGGTATCAATACCGTGGGTGGTGTAATCCAGCCAGGTATGGACATCGTTGAGATTGTACCGACCGAAGACTCCTTGCTGGTTGAAGCAAAAATTGCCCCACAAGACATCGCATTCCTGCGCCCAGAACTGACCGCCATTGTTAAGTTCAGTGCTTATGACTTCACCAAATATGGTGGCTTAGAAGGCGTGTTGGAACACATCAGCGCCGATACGACACAAGATGAAGAAGGCAACAGCTTTTACATCGTGCGTGTACGTACCGAGAAACATAATTTTGGACAAAACGAAGAGCTGCCAATCATTCCAGGTATGACAGCCTCGGTCGATATCATCACGGGTAAAAGAACCGTACTTGAGTACATGTTAAAACCTATCCTCAGTGCACAAAACAACGCACTGAAAGAGTAAGGACGTTTGATGGTTAACAATGCCTTTCAATACATAGTGAACCAACAAGAGCTGAGGCTATGAAGTCTCGAATATCGCTGTTACTGCTCGTCCTCACCTCTTTTACTTCTGTCGCTCTCAATAAGAACGACCAAAGGTGGATCGATGCGGTCACGCAGACCTACGGCGAGAGAGCCGGAAAACGCGTGGCAACCTGGCGTTCAAATATGACGTCATACGATGGTTTAAGCGAAAAAGAAAAGCTCACGTCAGTTAATCAGTTCTTCAATCAGATGTACTTTGTCGACGACAGCATTCTGTGGGGAAAAAACGACTACTGGGCGACCCCGCTGGAATTTTTAGGCAGTAACGCAGGCGACTGTGAAGACTTCACCATTGCCAAATACTTCTCTCTGC
Source organism: Vibrio sp. 10N.261.52.A1 (assembly GCF_002876325.1). Lineage (NCBI taxonomy): Bacteria > Pseudomonadati > Pseudomonadota > Gammaproteobacteria > Vibrionales > Vibrionaceae > Vibrio > Vibrio sp. 10N.261.52.A1. The sequence continues at coordinate 8,234 of NZ_MCYD01000682.1, read as the reverse complement.
TTGAACTAGGCGTTCCAGATAAGAAATTGCGATTAGTGTACGTAAAAGCACTGGAGCTAAACCAATTCCACATGGTGTTGGCTTACTACTCCACACCGAGTGCAGAACCACTAATTTTGGATAACTTAAACCCTGAGATAAAGCGCGGTTCTAAGCGCCCTGACCTACGACCAATTTACAGTTTCAACGGTAAAAACCTTTGGTTAATCAAGTCGGCAGCAGGCAGCGGCAAGCTAGCAGGGAAATCTTCAAGATTGAGCTTATGGAACGACTTACGTTCCCGTGAGCGCTCTCTAAAATTAAACAAACCCATTATCAATTACGATGAGTAGGTACAATGACTTTATATAAACAGCTTGTGGTCGGGATGGTTGCGGTGTTCATATTACTGATGACGTCAGTCTTTATGATCGAATTCAATACTACTCGTGGATACTTAGAGGAGCAGCAACGCTCTGAGGTAAGTAATACCATTAATACTGTTGGACTGGCTCTTGCCCCTTACCTTGAAGAAAAGGACAAGGTATCGGTAGAGTCTGTTATCAACGCTCTGTTTGATGGCAGTTCTTACTCGGTCGTACGATTGATTTTTCTCGACAGCGGTGAAGACATCATCCGTTCATACCCTGTAAAACCTTCGGGCGTACCCCATTGGTTTATCAATCTCAACCTATTTGAACCCGTTCATGACCGCCGAGTGATCACCAGCGGTTGGATGCAGCTTGCAGAAGTAGAGATCGTCAGCCATCCAGGCCCGGCCTATGATCAACTGTGGCAAGCCTTTACCCGCTTATTAAGCATCTTTGGTGTGATCTTCTTACTCGGCTTGATCTCGATTTCATGGATCCTTAAGCGAGCACTACGCCCACTATCGATGATCATCACCAAAATGGATCAGATCGCTAAGAACCAATTCGGTGAGCCATTAACACGTCCTAAAACAAAAGATCTGATCTTGGTGGTTGATGGCATCAATCACATGTCGACTCAAGTTGAACAAGCCTTTAAAAACCAAGCGAAAGAAGCTCAGAAGCTACGTGAAAGAGCGTACATTGATCCGGTTTCTCAGCTGGGTAATCGCGCTTACTACATGTCGCAATTAAATCAGTGGTTGGAAGAATCAAGTTTAGGTGGCCTTGCTGTACTGAAAGCGGAATTTATCAGTGAAGAGTATGACGAGAAAGGTTACCAAGAGGGTGACACGTTAGTTCATCAATTGGCAGAGCAACTGCAAGCTTCTATCTCATCACCAGACATCACCATCGCGCGTATTTCTAGTGACGAGTTTGGTTTCATTATGCCAAACATTGATGAAAGCGAGCTTAAACTGGTCGCTGGCAGCATCGTTAACTGTATTCAAAGCCTAGGTTCAGATCCAACAGGCATGGCAAACCCACACATTGCATTGGGTGTAACGTACAGCAACAAACGTAAAACCAGCACTGAAATCATGTCATTAGTCGACAACGCGCTCTCTAGTGCTAAAGCGAATCGTGAACTTGCTTACGGCTACGTCACTGCTGACGACCATGGCGCAGTAATGGGTAAACAACAATGGCGTATGTTGGTTGAAGAGGCGATCATCAATGACCTAGTCACATTCCGCCTGCAAGCTGCAAACAATGCGTTTGGCAAAACCTATCACCAAGAGGTGTTCTCTGCGATAGAGAAGGATGGCATTCGTTACGGTGCTAACCAGTACCTATACGCACTAGAGCAGCTTGAAATGAGCCACATTCTCGACCAATACGTTATCGAGAAGATGATTGAGAAGCTAACAGCACAAGAGGTGACAAGCCCAATCGCAATCAATATCTCACCAAGCAGTATTTCTCAACCAAGCTTTATCCGTTGGATTGGTAAAACGCTTGAGCAAAACGCTTCAGTTGCTCACCTGCTGCACTTTGAGATCCCAGAAAACTGTTTCATCAACGTTCCGCACTACACGGCACTATTGTGTAACACCATTCGTAATGCTGAAGCGATGTTTGGTGTCGATAACTACGGACGTAACTTCCAATCACTGGACTACATCAACGAGTACCGTCCTAGCTACGTGAAACTGGATTACCTGTTCACGCATAACTTGGACGATGAGAAGCAGAAATTCACGCTCACGTCGATTTCACGAACGGCTCATAACCTTGGTGTCACCACCATCGCATCTCGAATCGAAACTCAGACTCAGTTAGATATCTTGTCTGATAACTACGTAGAAGTGTTCCAAGGCTTCATTGTTGATAAATAGTTGTAAGGGTTATATCGCATGCAAGATCCACTATTGAACTCATTGATCTACGTTAGCCGATATTACGGGTTAGCGAACTCGCCTGAGGCGTTGGTCAATGGGTTACCACTATCAGACGGAAAGCTAACCCCTTTCCTGTTCCCACGTTCTGCCGAACGTGCGGGGCTAGTGGCAAAAGAAAACCGTTCCGACTTAGATAGCATTCCACACCTCATCTTGCCGGCGGTATTATTGCTAAAACAGGGCGAAGCTTGTGTGCTCAACAGCATCGACCTTGAAAAGCAAGAAGCTGAAATCATCACAGCAGAAAGTGGAATGGTGCCAATCATCATTCCTGTTGCTGAACTCAAAGAGCAGTTCATTGGCCGCTACTTCTTAGTTAAAAAGCAGTTCCGCTATGACGAGCGCTCACCAGAAGTTCTGAAAACACGCAAAGGTCACTGGTTTTGGAGCACTATTTGGGAATCGAAAAACATCTATCGTGATGTGTTAATTGCATCGATTCTTATCAACATTTTTGCGATTGCCGCGCCGATGTTTACGCGTTTGGTGTACGACAAAGTGGTACCCAACCTTGCATTTGAAACCTTGTGGGTGTTAGCGAGCGGTATCTTCGTAGTCTTCCTGTTCGATCTGCTCTTAAAGTTGATGCGTAGCTACTTCATCGACGTTGCGGGGAAAAAATCCGATATCCTGATTTCCTCCAAATTGTTCAGCAAGGTACTTGGCATTCGTATGGAAGCAAAACCAGCTTCAGTTGGTGCCTTCGCGAAGAACTTGCAAGAGTTTGAGTCCATTCGAGAATTCTTCACCTCAGCTACGATTGGTTCTCTGATCGATTTGCCTTTCGCGCTTATGTTCCTCGCCTTAATCTGGTTGATGGCGGGTAACTTAGTGTTTGTTCCTGTCGCGGGCGTTGTGATTCTGATCATCTACGCGCTGCTGATTCAAGGTCCATTGCGTCGCACCATTGAAGAAGGTTCACGTCTAGCCTCTCAGAAGTACGCAAACTTGATTGAGAGTTTGGCGGGCCTAGAAACTGTTAAGCTATTTAGCGCACAGAGCCAGTTCCAATTCCGTTGGGAAGAAGCCGTTGCTCATATGGCGAACTGGAACATTAAAAGCCGCCGCATTACCGACAGCATCCAAAACACCGCAGGCTTTGTTCAACAAAGTACCAATGTAGGGATGATCATTTTTGGTGTGTATCTAATTGCGGAAGGCGAACTGACGATGGGTGGTTTGATCGCTGCAACCATGTTGAGTGGCCGTGCGATTGGTCCTCTCGTTCAATTGTCGCTGCTTTCTACACGTTACAACCAAGCCAAATCTTCAATGACGCTGATTGAACAAGTGATGTCGATGCCTGACGAGCAAGAAGAAGGTAAGCGTTACATTCACCGACCAATCATCCAAGGTCATATTGCGCTGGATAAAGTGACGTTCCACTATCCTGATTCGCCCGTCGCTTCAGTGCGAGATCTCAGCCTGACCATAGCACCCGGCGAGAAGGTGGCGATCATCGGTCGTATTGGTTCAGGTAAAACAACCCTAGAACGCCTTATTATGGGCCTCTACAAGCCCACAGAAGGCCATGTACGCATTGATGATACCGATATGGAGCAACTTCACCATGTCGACGTACGACGCAATATAGGCTGTGTACCGCAAGACAGTAATCTATTCTATGGCTCAGTCAGAGATAACATTACTCTAGGCCGTCCTTTGGTGGACGATCGTGATGTGATGGATGCTGCGAACCGTGCCGGTGTGACAGCCTTTACTCAACAAGATCCTGCTGGCCTAGAACGTCAAGTAGGTGAAGGTGGTGGTTTGCTTTCAGGTGGTCAACGTCAGTCAATTGCGATTGCCAGAGCTTTCTTAGGCCGTCCTCCGGTGTTACTAATGGATGAACCAACCAGTGCAATGGATAACCGTTCAGAAATGCACATCAAGCACCAGCTTAGCCAACTGTTACCAAGCGAAACGCTGATCCTTATCACTCATAAAACCTCGATGTTAGATGTTGTAGACCGAGTCATCGTGATGGAGAAAGGCAGCATAATTGCTGATGGTCCGAAAGCTAAAGTTCTGTCCGATCTAAAACAAGGTCGTGTAAGAGCAGTTAGCTAAAGCCTGTCATCAACACAATCACCAAAGGGGGGAGCGAATGCTCCCCTTTTTTATTCCCTTAAACCGTGACAAAAGGGGAACAAAGTAACTGAACATTTTCTTATTTTCTCGAAGTTAAGTTGAGTAAAATACCAGGCTATCCATTAACAAAGGGCTCTTGGTGTCTAATCTCAACCTGCTTAGGTATTATCAGCGAATCGCACCCATGGGTGTCGGCAGCGAAATGAAAACCACAGTACAGGAAGTGGCTGATTTACTGTGTACTTCTCCTCGACATGCTCGCAACCTGTTATCACAAATGCAAGAGCTAGCGTGGTTAACCTGGCTACCTAAAGCCGGTCGAAACCAACGATCTTCGCTACTGTTAAATATCGAATTAGGCGCACTCAAAGAGAGCCTTGCTCTAGAGAGAATCCAACAAGGCAAGTATGAGAAAGCTTTGGCTATTGTGGATGAAGACGAAGCAACGTTTGGCCGCCTGCTGAAAACCACCTCAGGGGCTTCTGTTCAGGAAGGCCGTGTCAGTATCCAACTCACATACAAGCGAATGTTTGAACGCATTGTGCCACATCAATTACACCGCTGTAGCGAGCGCTTCTTCTTGCGTCAGGTGTATTGCTGCTTGGTATCCAGCCATGACAATGGCGTTATCAAACCAGAACTCGCTCACCACTGGCGCTATGACGAAGCGAGCTATCAATGGACATTCCACCTTCGTCCCGGGCTTACGTTCCACAACGACGAGTCAATTGACGCTGATACCATTGTGAGCCTCTTTGCTAAACTCAGTGCCCTTCCCTATTATCAAAAAGAGCTCGCGCATGTCAGCGACATCAGCGCCCCACATCCACTGAAAGTGGTATTTACACTAAGCAAACCAGATCAAGGGTTCGCAGGGCTTGTGTCTGGTGTCAAATACGGTATTCAGCCAGCAAACCAAGTTAATGTTGCAAACAACAATGCAGTGATTGGCAGTGGCCCATTTACAGTGGTCGAACACGACAAAAACAGACTTAAACTGCAAGCGTTCGATGGCTACTATTCGTGTCGTGTATTAGTCGACTTAGTCACGATTTGGAGCGTCAACGACGAGAAAATGGAGAACCCGTCGCTTTCCAGTAATACACCGATCCAAGTATCTGAAACGACAAGCGGTATTGAAGTCTCAATACAAACGCCTAATGCGACTCACTCGAGTCAACACAGTCGCACTGAAGACGGCTGCTTGTTCGCGTTATTCAACCATCATGCTAAGCATCCGTTAACACGTGCCCAACGTTGTTACATTACAGAATTAATTCAGCCGCAGCGACTACTCGAAGTATTTCGCAAAGAGAAGATTCATTACGGCAGTGTCGTTGCCAACAACTTATTACCTGTTTGGAAGCCCGTTTTACGCCCATTTGGTGAATTCAGCGCGCTACCAAAAACCATTACCATTGCTGGATACAACTATACAGCGCTGCGTCGATGCGCTCGGGCTATTTCTTCAGTACTTGCCGAGCACAACTGTGTGGTTGAAATGGTGATGTATTCCTATCGCGAGTTGAATGAAAAAGCGAACAACGGCACACTCGATGAGACACTGATCTTAACGAATATCAATTTAGACGATAACCGTCATGCTTCAGCGTTTTCTAATTTCTACTGTAATAACGTGCTGTACCACACTCTAGGACAGACAAATGCCAACTGGCTTGATCAACAATTGGAAAATCTACGAGCATGCACTCCGTTAGAAGATTACCTAACAGCGCTAGAACCGATCGCTTCAACGTTAGTCAGTGAGTACTGGATAGCGCCAATGTTTCATCACACGCAAACATTACGATTTCAAGGTGTCTTAGAAGATGTCGCACTCACTAATTGGGGATGGCCAGATATTCGTTCGGTGTGGTCTTCTGATTAAAGAACTGTTGCGATGAGGATGTTTTGATAGAGGCGCCGCACACTGACGCCCTTTATAGTGAAATGTCTTCTTGTTCCATCTTAAAGGAACATTGAATCTCGTATTGATTGAAGGAAAACACACTTCCCCCATGGGTGCGCTTGGTCGTCACAGTTTCATCACCAAACTGCACGGTGACTCGTGTATAAACCTTTTCGTGTGCTTCGACTGTGCACTCCGCAAGGTTCGTTTCAAATTCCGCTTCCAGAGTATCCAACTTTTGTTTAGTGCTTTCTATGGCATGATTGTTCTTCTCGCGCTGCTGCTCTATTTGTAACGCTTGTTCTTCGCTTCGCTCTGCTTTAGGTAGTTTCTTAAACTCGAGCTCTTGGCGAATCACGTCCATAGTCTGTTCTTGCGCGTGTCTGTAGATTTCCTTGAGTTCAGCAATCTTCTGTCTGTATCCATCATAACGAGCAAAACCATGAACCTTAGTTGCAGTATCCCCCTCAACGCCCAAGAAAACGCACTCCACCTTACCACCGACTTTCGCTTCACCGCCACTGAGTGTGCCGTGCTTCTTGAGTGAGTCCATCACAATAAGGTTGTTACCACAGCGTATTTCGTTACTCATGCTGTGCACGCCAAAACGAATATCGCCCGCCGTCTGTAATTCGGCGTTTTGAGCATAGCTTGCCGTGATAGAACCTTTGCTCAATACCTTACAGCTTTTCGGTTCTCCCTCTTTGGTCGTATGTCCGATGATTCCTTTCGCGACTTTGATATCGCCTTGCGCCTGAACTTCAGCCGATTCAATAAAGCCGCCGACGGTAATACTCCCTGTGGCTTTCACAACCATTCCAGGTTCAATGTTGCCAGAGACAAACACATTACCTTTAAACTTTACGTGTCCAGTAGAGACATCGACATTGCTAACACACAGTGCGTCATCCACTTCGATGGTTCGATCTTTAATGATGGGTAAGCCAGGGTGGGAAGCGAGCAATAGATTGGGGTCATCAGGAGAAATGTAGGTGCCTTTGCCAGGCTTAATTAAACTGTCTTGTCCAGGGATTGGGGGGATGACTCGGCCTTGAACCGTAAATCCAGCGACACCTTTGGTCGCGGGAGTGCGCTTCATCAATTGGTCATTCAGTCCAACGGTGATGGTTTCTCCCAAATCCCGCATATCAATCTTGCCTTCGTCTTTACCTCGGGGCTTTAGAACTTGACGTGTAATGTCTTCCACGAGCGCTGCAAACTTAGCGTCTTTCCCTCTGATCGGCTGAGTACCTTTGGCGACAGGTTGAGTAAACTTTTCACCAGGCCTAAGTTTACTGCTCATCATCAAGACTTTTCTTAGAGCTAACTTGTTAATCCCTTTCGTGATATGGGCCTGAGCAAGGCAATGAATGATGTCACTACCACGCAGTGGGTTTCCGTTGTATGGACCAGTGACAACAAGACTCGCTAACATCTCGTCATCGGATAGTTGCACCTCTACACTGGCGTCACGAACTTCAGCAATCAAAATACCTTCGTAAGCTTCTCCTTTGCCTTCTTTAGCAAGAGAAACAAAACGCAGCACTTCTTCTTCAAAAAGAAAATAGCTTGATGCGTCTATGGCTTCCAAGGCTGGTAGTAGTGTCTTGTTATCAAAGCTTGCATCAACCACAAACCCTGACGGCAGACATGCCATCACTTGTTGCTTATCTTCCGACAGTGTAACGATGTTATCCCACATTCGAATTGAGTATCCCTAATGACTCAGTTGTTATTCAGTCTATATAAATCAATCTGAGCTTAGAATCGTCACATTATAATAATCAGCGTCACATCACTTACTTTCGTGGCTGCAAAGATGACTCAGAAATAAGACGTACTCATTTTATGATTTGCCTCACCTTTACAAAGACAAAGCGACAATTCTCACACGGTTTGATTTGAAGTTTCACTGTCCTGTGA
>NZ_MCYD01000681.1:0-3835 GCF_002876325.1 Vibrio sp. 10N.261.52.A1 | reverse complement strand
CAATTAATGTCATCTGCTCATCTAAGTTCAGCACAGTTAGTGCATTACTTACGCTGGTTGCTATAACATCAACCACGCCGGTTCTTAATGCACCTAACAACGCGAGCGGTTTACTGTTCTCGGCAGCAATGGCAATCACCTCAGCAATAGGGCGAAACTCTTCTAAACCCAAGCCAATAACACGGTCACTCATTACTGTATTGGCGGCTTTACCGTGTACGTCGAAGAAGTCATAGCCAGCGAAGTCACCTACCACACCTTGTAATAGACGCGATTGAACTACCTCGCCGGCGGTAAACCAACCTAGGTCAACCATGTAGCTGTTTTCACTCATGTCACCGATACCCACTAATGCTACATCCGCCTTTCGAGCGAGATCCAGTGTTTGCTTAACTGTGCTGTTTTCCATAAAGGCAGTTTTTTGAGCTTTATTCTCGGCATAAGCTGGGGCATACAGAGTTTCCGACGAACCACCGTACTTTTTTGCTAGCTGTCGACAAATGTGGTCAGCATTGAACATACCGCCTCTTGGGTGAATACCGCCGATGCCACACACGAACTTACAATCACGAGGAGTAATTACCCCTGTGTGGTGAGCAACAGAAGACACGTTACGACCTTGCCCGACTGTTACGACCATGCCGTTTTTTAATGTGCTGGTTAGATAGTTAGATACTAAGCCGGCAACTTGAAGACGTTGCTGTTCTTCATTCGGTTGATCCAGAGCGACCAGTGCGCGCTTAACACCAAAGCGTTCAATTAAGCGCTGCTCGATCTTAGCGCTAAATACAGGGTGGTATTTAACGGTTATCTCAACAATACCTTCATCACGGGCTTGCTTGAGCATACGACCAACCTTTGCACGAGAGATAGAGAACTTTTTCGAGATCTCTTCTTGGGTGGCACCGTCCTGATAATAAGCAACCGCGACTTCAGTGAGGAGATCAGTGTTTTCTTCGGAAACATCTTGGATATTCTTACTCATATACCACTCAACCTATATTTAACAATTATTTTACCTGCTTGAAGAACAAATGTTCGATGACTAAGCAAGTGATACACAAGTTTACACCTTGAACATATGTAACAACAAGGAACATTTGTTCAAGGTGTTAGCCATAGTTTTATTGTTGATTAATTCACCTTGCTCAGCGCATTAAACGTTTGCTTCTATCGCCCATGATTACTAGAGCGAAATATATTTGACTGAAGTCACCATACCGCACTATTTGTCGTTGACTTTGGTGCTAGATCAGATAAATATGGCTACATCATTTACTCATCGAGCGATCAAATGTTCTGTGCAAATGTTCGTTCGAAGAAAAATTTAAATTAATGTAAGTTTGGCTCACTGGAAACTCCACTGAGAACTTCATTAGTTAGCTTGCAAATGCCCACATCTCTCTTCTCACGAGATGTAATGCGATAGATAGGATGATCAAAATGAGCAACAAATTAGAGCAACTTCGTAAACTAACGACAGTAGTAGCAGACACTGGTGAAATCGATGCAATCAAAAAGTACCAGCCAGAAGATGCAACAACTAACCCTTCTCTGATTCTTAAAGCGGCTCAAATCGAAGAGTATGCGCCACTTATCGATGCTTCAATCGAATACGCTAAAGCACAAAGCGCTGATAAAGCACAACAAGTACAAGACACTTGTGACATGCTTGCAGTAAACATCGGTAAAGAAATCCTGAAAACAATTCCAGGCCGTATTTCTACAGAGGTTGATGCTCGTCTTTCTTACGACACTGAAGGCAGCGTAGCTAAAGCTCGTCAGCTAGTAAAAATGTACAACGATGCTGGCATCACTAACGATCGCATCCTAATCAAACTGGCTTCTACTTGGGAAGGTATCCGTGCTGCTGAAATCCTAGAGAAAGAAGGCATCAACTGTAACCTAACGCTTCTATTCTCTTTCGCACAAGCTCGTGCATGTGCTGAAGCTGGCGTATTCCTAATCTCTCCATTCGTTGGTCGTATCATGGACTGGTACAAAGCGAAAGAAGGTCGCGACTTCGAAGCATCTGAAGATCCAGGCGTAATCTCAGTAACTGACATCTACAACTACTACAAAGAGCACGGCTACAACACTGTTGTTATGGGCGCAAGCTTCCGTAACATCGGCGAGATCCTAGAACTTGCTGGTTGTGACCGTCTGACTATCGCTCCTGCTCTTCTAGCTGAACTAGAAGCTGCTGAAGGAGACGTTGTAGAGAAGCTAGTTGACCCTAAAGGCTCTAAAGAGCGCCCAGCTCCAATGACTCACGCTGAGTTCCTATGGGAGCACAACCTAGACGCGATGGCAGTTGAGAAAGTTGCAGAAGGTATCCGCAACTTCGCAGTTGACCAAGGCAAACTAGAAGACATGATCGCAGCTAAGCTGTAATCACACAGAATTAAAAAAGGGGAACGTTTGCGTTCCCCTTTCAATTTCCAATCCAATATTTAAACACTGGTAGTTATTATGGACCGTAAACATTTAGCTAATGCTATTCGTGCTCTAAGCATGGACGGCGTACAACAAGCAAACTCTGGCCACCCAGGCGCACCTATGGGTATGGCTGACATCGCTGAAGTTCTTTGGCGTGATCACCTGAACCACAACCCGTCAAACCCAGAGTGGGCTGACCGCGACCGTTTCGTTCTTTCAAACGGCCACGGCTCTATGCTGATTTACTCTCTGCTTCACCTAGCAGGCTACGAGCTATCAATCGAAGACCTTAAGAACTTCCGTCAACTGCACTCTAAGACTCCGGGTCACCCAGAGTACGGTTACGCACCGGGTATCGAAACAACAACTGGTCCACTAGGCCAAGGTATCACTAACGCTGTTGGTATGGCGCTTGCTGAGAAAACTCTTGCAGCACAATTCAACAAAGAAGGCCACGACATCGTTGACCACTTCACTTATGCATTCATGGGTGACGGCTGTCTGATGGAAGGTATCTCTCACGAAGCATGTTCTCTAGCAGGTACGCTAGGTCTTGGTAAGCTTATCGCTTTCTGGGATGACAACGGCATCTCTATCGATGGTGAAGTTGAAGGTTGGTTCTCTGATGATACGCCTAAGCGTTTTGAAGCTTACGGCTGGCACGTAATTCCAGCAGTAGATGGCCACAACGCTGAAGCAATCAACGCAGCAATTGAAGCTGCTAAAGCTGACCCACGCCCTACTCTAATTTGTACTAAGACTATCATCGGTTTTGGTTCTCCAAACAAATCTGGTTCACACGACTGTCACGGTGCACCACTAGGCGCTGAAGAAATTGCAGCTACACGTAAAGAACTTGGTTGGGAGCACGGTCCTTTTGAAATTCCGTCGGAAGTTTACGCAGAATGGGATGCGAAAGAAGCAGGCGCAGCTAAGGAAGCAGCGTGGAACGAGAAACTTGCAGCTTATGAAGCAGCACACCCTGAGCTGGCAGCTGAATTCAAACGCCGCGTAAACGGTGAGCTTCCTGCACAGTGGGAAGAGAAAGCAAACCAAATCATTGCTGACCTTCAAGCTAACCCAGCAAACATCGCATCACGTAAAGCGTCTCAAAACGCACTAGAAGCGTTCGGTGCTATGTTACCTGAATTCCTAGGCGGCTCTGCTGATCTTGCACCTTCTAACCTAACTATGTGGTCTGGTTCTAAGTCTGTTTCTGCTGAAGATCCAGCGGGTAACTACATCCACTACGGTGTACGTGAATTCGGTATGACTGCGATCATGAACGGTATCGCTCTGCACGGTGGTTTCGTACCATACGGCGCAACGTTCCTAATGTTCATGGAGTACGCTCGTAACGCAATGCGTATGGCTGCTCTGATGAAAGTTCAGAACA
>NZ_MCYD01000680.1:0-2944 GCF_002876325.1 Vibrio sp. 10N.261.52.A1 | reverse complement strand
ATCCTACGTTGAGGTTTTCAATAAAGTTGTAGGTTCAATTGCACCTATTGAGATTGAGTATAAAGGCATAAGTGCTTCTGAAAACTGTATCATCCTCCAAGGCTTTCCTATGGGTAATGGACTTGAACAGTTCCGAAACAAGTTACGTGAAGCATTAGTAGAAGAAGGGCTACGAGTCACTTTCGATAGTCGATACAAACAGGTCACTGCTCACAGCTCTTTGATTCGCTTTAGATCACCAATCAATAATGCTCAGCGACTTTTTAACCTCTGTGAGCAATATCGAAATCATACGTTTGGTCGGATTACTCTTAATGACTTCGAACTGGTTTTCAATAACTGGTACCAACACCTGGATATCACTCAATCGTTATCTAGAACCTGCATATCACTCAACACAAACACAAAGAGCTTAGCTGAAGCTCAACGACGTTGCTTATCGATACACTAAGTGTTCTCTACTGCAAATAGCACTCACTAATAAAGTGTTCGCAAGATAAAAAGCCATCACTAGGATGGCTTCATTGCATTGACTTCAGTTTATGTATCAACCATTACAGCGGCTGTCATATATGTCATTTACCCAGCTTGGATTATCAATGAACGGGTTGCGGTTGCCTTGCCATTTAACAGCTTTTTCATGGCGATTACGTTCCCAATCATCGACAGGGTCGGCGTTATGCCATTGCAGTAATGTACACAGCTTTCCAACCTTAGGTTGCCCTGAAGAACTCGACGTGTCATCAACTAAGTACAAGTCCGGCATTTTCGCGTTATTTCCTTCATAACGTACCGCCATGTAGAAAAGCGAACGAGCGGTATCCCCTTTCACTGCGTCACGAGGTTCAAAGCTGTCGTAATCCGTCTTGTTGAGCGGTGACTTTTTCAATGGCGCTCCACCAAAATCGAAGTCTTTGTTCGACCGGATAGAGTTAATCTCTGCGTCGGTTGATTGAAGATGGTGAATGTCGGTATAACCCCACTGATCTTTGCGCTTGAATCCAAAAGACTTTGGCCAAAGGTGTTCACGATTCCAAGCATTCTTGTCGTTGTTGCCTGATGACGTAAAGTCTTTGGATTGTGAACGACCACTATAATACAAAATCACATTGTTCGGATTATTCGGATCTTCGTTGGTGTCTTTCAATGCAGACCACACCTGAGTGTAAGTGAGTTGCTTTTGCCCGCGAGCAGCAATCACACCAAGCATGTCTTTTAAGGCATTGCCGCTTAGCCCCTCAGCTTCAAGGTAGTAACCATCAGGGTAGCTAATATTAGCAAGCGCAACTGGACTAAGTGCCGTCGAAATCAGCAAGAGGCTTAGATTTAAACGCATTTTCATTGTTTTTATTATCCTTGTTATTGTTGTTATTCACCCACTATTGATGAGTGCCCCCATACTCTACAAAACACAATTTATATGCAATCGGTTTGTTTTGAAAATAATATGGGTGGTGCAATAAAATAGCCGAACGCATTCTTCATTTGCGTTCGGCTAATACTCATTTGATTAGGTTGTGGGGCAAAGTGCGACAGTAAACCTACTGCGTCAAGTCAGCTTTAATCTGGTCAACTTGATTCGCCAGAGAAGTATCTTGGAAATATTCACTGTGTGTTTTTCCTAAGTACAGCTTCTTGTTTGTAACTCGTTGATCCAACTTATCTTTAATAACAGTGCCTTGTACTAACTTGTTGTTTAGCTCGTTGGCAATAGTAGAGCTGTCTGATACTTTGTTTCCTTTCGTATCATAATAACGAACTTTACCAATATTCTTATCAAATGGATCACAGTAGGCTATGCCTAAATCACCACTTTCAATAATGTTGTTATATTGGGCTTTGGTGATTGGTGCCTCTTTATTTGATGCAAATTGACTACCTCGAACACACCAATTAATTCGGGTACCTACATCAGGGAAATACGCCGAAATTAAGTTAACGGCATAATATAAATCAGGGTCTGACAGATTTCGTTTTGCATAGATATCAATCACCTTACCGCCAACCACTTGGTACTCAACGTCCCCATTGTCATAAGACTCTAAAAAGTAGCTGTTTCTAAACATCTCGCTGAAGCTGACATTATCAACAGAGCGCCCGCTATCAGATTTGAAGCTCTTCAGTTGCTGCTTATGCTTGACGTTGCCTGTGATAATGTTGGTCACTAAACCAATCACCGTGTTTTTCGCAGTATCACTTTGCCAGGCTGTATAGTTGCTTATGTTTTGTTGAGGTGTCTTTGTTACAGCATCAGCTTTAACACTGTACTTATAACGAAGCTCAGTAATGTCGTCGCCAACCTTAGTTTCCTTAGCATCTGGTTTGTAACGGCGAGCTTCGCAATCTTGAAAATTTGCATCGTAGTAGAAATAACTGATCCAATCTTTTGCCTCAATCATCTCTTTACTGTGAGCAGAGTAATCGACGATTCCGTTTGCACCATAAACACCATAGAAACCTTTGAGATCTTTTTGTTCCTTAGCCGTTAGTCCCTTGTTGAACTCATCATTCCAACCAAGACTGTAAATGTTAAACAAGTTCAGAGTCTTTTCGCACTGTTTAATATCTGTGCTACCAATAGTGTTAGCCGAATACATAGCAGGGCTGCTAGCGAATTTCTTTGCTGCATCATCTTTTGGATCAGCCACGCTACCTTTTGCTGGAGTGACCGACATTTGAGGCACCACTGTTTGTTTCTTTTGAGCCGGTGGAGTAGAGCCGCCGCCGCCACCTCCGCATGCAGTAAGTGTGGCAACTAACGCTGATATGATTGAGATTTGGAACTTCAAGGTTTTCCTCGATACGTTGAGCAAGTGATAAATAAATCATCACCGAATTACCGAAAGAAAACTAAACGCTTATATAACCAAATTAAAACCTTAAAAGAATCAGGTCTAGAACCAAGCTAAAAACAATTTAATTTAGCCAAACAAAACAATAATTT
>NZ_MCYD01000679.1:0-1358 GCF_002876325.1 Vibrio sp. 10N.261.52.A1 | reverse complement strand
CTCTAGAGGAGAGCATCAAGAGAATCCAAGCTTATCAGCAAGCAGGTGCTGATGGAGTTTTTCTTCCATGTATCAAAGGAACCGATGATATCAAAGCCGTTGTAAATAGCACGTTGTTGCCCATAAATGTCATGTGTGTTCCTGAATTACCAAATTTTAAAGAGTTAGAGGCTCTTGGCGTGAAGCGCATCAGTATGGGTAATTTCTTGTACGAAGCGATGCTTTCCTCATTGCAAAAGAACCTGATAACCATAAAACGTGAGCAATCATTTAGAACATTATTTTGATACCGCAACCCTAAATAGGGTGCAAGCGATCGGAACTTTAAGCTACAGCACTTGTTTTCAAACCAAGTGTGACCCCGTTCCCGTGCGCGGATAAGAGTTGGGACATTAAAACTCCACAGTTGATTCGCTTGATTTCAAAGGTTATGGAATTCTTAATGCACGGGAGTCAATCAAACCAAAAAGGACAAATAAATGCAGTTTGCTAAAGCATTTGAATACAAAAAATGGGCAAATAGTCAGCTACTCGACTTTGGAGAGAGACAATTTTCAAAACTGCCGGAAAATGATGGCATATTTTTCTTAAGAATTCTGAATCATACGACTGTAGTGGATAGTCTTTTTACAAGTCGAATCCTAGGAGAACCGGAAAAATACACTGCTGATAATACGGTTGAAACGCCTTCCTTTTCAGAGCTACGTGAGCGAATGGCTCATAACGATACTCGGTTAGTGCAGTATGCAATGTCAGCCTCAAAAGATGAGTTAGAGAAAGTCATTCAGTTTAACTTCATAGATGGTGATATAGGGACAATGTCTGTTGAAGAAGTCCTTCTCCACTTGCTCACACACGGTAATAACCACAGAGGCATGGCTTCTAGAGTGTTAGCTGAAAACAATTTAGAACGCCCAAAGGACACATTTACCCGTTACCTTCATCTCGCGGAGCCGACACGCAGAGGTAGCGCGGTGTTGAAAGAAAAATAGCAGTAAGTGAATTTGGGAATTCAATATGATGACTTTAAGAACTGCAGACACGCATGAGTTAGATGATATTTATCTTATGGGTTTTGATGTATGGGGAGGTTCCGCATCTGTCGATGAGTATCTAGCTTGTTGTAATAAAAGTGATAAGTATCAGAAGGGAACTTGGTATGTGCTTATTGAACATCAAAAAATCTTATCTTCCTTGATTGTTTATCAGGGAGTGTTTGGTCTTGAAGATGGTAGCTGCGGGCTTGGTTCCGTTGCTACACCTCCAGAGCTAAGAGGCAAAGGCTATGCTTCAAAGTTAATTAACATGATAAAGAATGAGTTACTCCAGAATCAAAATAATACGGTGTTGTTCTTACA
>NZ_MCYD01000678.1:0-20022 GCF_002876325.1 Vibrio sp. 10N.261.52.A1 | reverse complement strand
CTATGACTTTCATTACATATCATATTTTGATTTGAGTATTTTTTGGCGAAAATTAAGTGCTACAGATTGTTAAAGTCAATAACCTTTATCTACGTATAAAACTTGATTTATGGCTAATATCACGCCAACTTACAGATAGTTTGTCTGCATTTATTTTTCCTAGCAGAATAACCAGTCGTACCTTACAATCCTGCCACATAAAAATTACAAGTTACATACAACGCATATCAAGCACATTTAAGTGGCACAAAAGACCACCGCTTGATAGCTCAACCCCCCATGCTGATTGGCTTCCCTACAACCGCCATGACTGCAGAACTTAACGTGAAAGGTCCCGAGTAAAGATGAGTCCCGAAAAGCACCTCCTAGACTGGCAAACTAGTCAAACTATTGCTGAATCCATCGCTCCAACTTTAGGTCAGTTATACCGCCAAAAAGGCGTAGAAGTTATCCTCTTCGGTAAGACCTTAGTCAACGCAACAACGATCGACATCATCAAAGCTCACCGCATCGCAAAACGCTACACAGGCTCACCGCTAACCGCAGAACAAACTCAACCAATTATCCAACACCTACTATCAATGCGCTTGTCTCCTTGCCGCGTGGATGTTGGTCGTCTAGCAGCTCAGTACTGGGAAAACCACGAAGATCTCAGCGCGATGGATGATTTCCTTCAAACGGCTCTAATGGGTTCATTAGAAGGCGAAGCGATGACCACACCTCGCGACGTTGTGTTATACGGTTTTGGTCGTATCGGTCGTCTACTAACTCGTATTCTTGTAGAGAAAAGCGGTCCAGGTTACCCACTTCGTTTACGTGCAATTGTGGTTCGTGGTGGTAAAGACGGTGATTTAGAAAAACGTGCAAGCCTACTACGTCGTGACTCAGTTCATGGCCAATTCAACGGCAGCATCGTTGTAGATCAAGAGCGCAAAGCGATCATCGTTAACGGTAATTTCATCCAAGTTATCTACGCAAATAAACCAGAAGACGTGGATTACACGGCTTACGGCATCGACAACGCACTGGTTGTTGATAACACAGGTGTGTGGCGCGACGCAGAAGGCCTAAGCCAACACGTAGCGTGTAACGGTGCAAGCAAAGTGCTGCTTACTGCACCTGGCAAAGGTGACATCAAAAACGTTGTGTTCGGTGTAAATGAAGATGTGATTCAACCTGAAGACACCATCATCTCTGCGGCAAGCTGTACAACGAACGCAATTACACCAGTGTTGAAAGCAGTTCACGACAAGTTCGGTGTTCTGTCTGGTCATATCGAAACGGTTCACTCATTCACCAATGACCAAAACCTGATTGATAACTTCCACTCAGGTGATCGTCGTGGTCGTGCTGCTTCATTGAACATGGTACTGACATCAACTGGTGCTGCAAAAGCAGTATCAAAAGCAATGCCAGAGATGGAAGGTAAGCTAACAGGTAATGCGATTCGTGTCCCTACGCCGAATGTTTCAATGGCAGTAGCAAACCTAAATCTTGAGAAAGGTACCAACAAAGACGAGCTAAACGCGTACCTACGTGAAATGGCGCTGTCTTCTGCCCTATCCGCTCAAATTGATTACACCGATTCAACTGAGATTGTATCTACTGACTTGGTTGGCTCTCGCCACCCTGGCGTCGTTGACGGTGTTGCAACTATCGCGCAAGACAACCGCGCTGTTCTTTACATCTGGTACGACAACGAGTTTGGCTACAGCTGCCAAGTTGTTCACTGTATGGAACAGATGATGGGTGTTCGCTACAAGACTTACCCAGCGGTTTAATATCTCTGAGTAAAACAAGCTCCACAACATAATAACTATATCTGCGAAGCCTGTTTCAGGCTTCGTAACCCCTTTTGTTTTACTCCCCCGTATAAACAGAAGGGTTGCCACTTAGATCTGCTCTCTCTAACGGATCTGAGTGGCCTTTTTATATCAGAAGTTCTGATACACCATCTCTTCTAAAGCTCTACCTCGACATCCGACTGAATCGAGCTTGAACATGCCAGTACATAACCTTGCTCTACCTCCTCTGCTGTCAGAGTTTCTTGGCTGCTTGATTCCACCGAACCTTTGGTCACTTTGCATTTGCAAGAGCCACAAATACCGCTGCGACACGCAATAATAATTGGCACACCCGCTTGCTCTAGTGAATCAGCAAGTGGCGTACCCACTTCTGCTTCCACTTCTTTGCCAAACGTTGGGACAAATACTTTAACTGCACTGTTCTCATTGTCAGCGACTTCAGTTTGAGGCTCTTCTGAATGAGCATTCTGAGTAGCCGGTGTAAAGCTTTCTTGATAGAAGTTATCCATGTTGAACTCAAGTTCTTTTAGATAGCTTTCTATGTCGTGCATGAAACCAACTGGGCCACACAGATAGACGGTGCGATCTAAAATGTCAGGGCTTAGATTGACCAGCCAATTCTTATCCAATCGACCTTGAGGGGCCGTGGTGCCTTGGTTGTCTTTAAGTAATAGCTTCAGATTAAAATTAGAGTAAGTTTCATCAAGTTGGTGAAGCTCTTCGAAATAAATCGTCTCTCGCTTATTGCGCGCCATATGGACGAAGTCTATCTCTATCTCACTATCTTGAGACAACCAATACTTCACCATCGCCATAACAGGTGTGATACCACAACCTGCACTGACTAACGTTACCTTCTTGCTCTCAGTCGGCATGCAATCAATACAGTTAAAGCCACCAGCAGGCTTTAAAACAGCAACCTCATCGCCTTCATCAAGCTCATCGACAATAAAATTAGACACCAAGCCACCTTCAACACGTTTAACCGTAAGCTTTAGGCGATTATCCTCTGGGCAAGAAGCAACAGAGTAAGCTCGATAATCGGTTTTTGTTGGCATATCTAAGCCCAAAGTGATGAACTGCCCCGGCTTGAAATTGAAGTGCAAGTCTTGTGGGATACTCCCCAACTCAAAGCTGACCGTATCTGGTGTTTCGTGCCATTTCTTTAAGCACACTAAATTGATTGAATCGCGATCCGACCATGCATACATCGTAGGTTTACCTTGCTCTAAAGATTAAAATCGAAAGAGCCCCGCCGTTGTCGCTTTTATAAAACGTTACAACAACGGGGCTTAGGAGTTGGCTTACATTAAGCCGCTAAGATTGTTTTAAGATCTTGCTCTGGCGTTGAGATAGCACGCATGTCGAACTCATCTTGAATAATCTTAAGTAGGTTTTCTGTTAGGAATGCTGGCGCTGTTGGGCCTGTGTAAATGCCTTTCACACCTAGCGCAAACAAAGTAAGCAGAATAACAATCGCTTTTTGCTCAAACCAAGATAGAACCAGCGTTAGTGGTAGTTCGTTAATGCCACAGTCAAACTCTTGAGACAGTGCAAGCGCAAGCTGAATCGCTGAGTACGCATCGTTACATTGACCCACATCTAACAGACGAGGAATGCCATTGATGTCACCAAACTGGTTTTTGTTGAAACGGAACTTACCACACGCCAAAGTTAGGATAACTGAGTCTTCTGGTGCTTGAGCAGTGAAGTCTGTGTAGTAGCTGCGCTCAGATTTGTCACCGTCACAACCGCCCACAAGGAAGAAGTGTTTGATGTTGCCTTCTTTCACTTGTTCAACAACCGCAGGTGCTGCTTCCATCAGTGCATTACGACCAAAGCCGACAGTGATCACTTGCTCGATCTCGTCATGCTTGAAGCCTTCTTGTGCAAGTGCACAATCGATTACTGCACTGAAATCGTCGCCTTCAAGGTGAGCAACACCCGGCCAGCCAACAATGCTACGTGTAAACAGACGGTCAGCATACGCCCCCACATCTGGGTTAAGCAGACAGTTAGACGTCATCACAATCGCACCAGGGAAGTTCGCGAACTCTTTCTGCTGGTTCTGCCAAGCGCTACCGTAGTTACCCGCAAGGTGTGGGTATTTGTGCAGTTCAGGGTAACCGTGTGCAGGTAGCATCTCGCCGTTGGTGTAAACGTTGATGCCCTTGCCTTCCGTTTGTTGAAGGATCTTCTCGAGATCATGCAGGTCATGGCCAGAAACAAGAATACAGTGGCCTGCCTTAGTCTTCACATTCACGATTGTTGGTTGAGGGTGACCAAATGTGTCTGTCTCACCCTTGTCTAGCATTTCCATTACTTTGTAGTTCATCAAGCCGATCTGCATTGATGTATCCAGTAACTGTTTTAGGTCAGTTGGATCGGTACCTAGGAAAGCCATAATCTCATGGTATTCAGCAAAGATAGCATTGTCTGTTTGGCCAAGAACGCGAGCGTGCTCCATATACGCAGCTGCACCTTTTAAGCCGTATAGACAGAGAAGACGAAGACCAATCACATCTTCGTGTTGAGATTCATGACCACGGTTAACCGCAGCTTGTGGTGCAAGCGCTAAAAGCTCTGAAGAGTCCGTAGGAAGGTCGAATTGCGCGGCAGGAGAAAGCGCTGGGATTTCGAAACCGATTAACGTAGCAGCTGCACGAACTTTTTGCTCTAGACGCTGTTTAAATTCGTGAGATTGCTGAGCAAATTCAATGATACGAGCAGGGTCGAAGTTCACGTTAGTGAGTGTCGCGAAGAACGCTTTTGGCGCCCACTCATCGATTTCAGTATCAATAACATCGCAAGTGCGACCTAAGTTTGCCCAAAAAGAAACACCTTGAAGAGAATACACCAACACATCTTGAAGGTCGGATACTTCCGATGTTTTTCCACACATACCTTGTGCGAAAGAACAGCCTTTTACAGTGGGTGTTTGAATAGTTTGTTCACATTGAATACAGAACATATAGGGGCTCCAGTAATTTTTATTAGCTGTAAGTACTTCGCTTACAGTGACTTATTCCAAACCCTATAGAGCATCAAGCGTGCCAACTTTTAATTATCTGATTTTTAAGGAGTTAATCATAACCCGTAGTTTTAGTGCGTGATTATGACTACATTTTACGAACCAAAGCAAACACATACGTGTCATAGTGACTCTCGACAATTATTTTACGGCGTTCATGTTTCGTTCAGAAAAGGAGCGATAAAGTAACAACATAGAAAAAGAGGAATGAATATGAAAAATATATTAGTTACGATTGTTGCGCTATTTACTGGCCTTTTGGCGCTATTCACAAGCTTGATCCTTGCTATTCCTTTGGCTATTGCAGCTTTGATTACTGGCAAGCGCATTCAGAATCAAATGAAGAAACAAGGCTTCGCAGCTCATATGAACACTCATCACTCATCAACATCTGATGCTGGTGTTATTGAAGGCGAATACGAAGACCTTTCGAATAGAAAATAGTCTAAGCTTTTGCTTCAAGACAACAACGATAGAGACAACACCAAATAATGCATAGAAAGACCGTCCTAACTCTGCTCGCTATTACGACTTTAGGTCTCGTTGGATGCTCTAACGAGACCATCACTCCAGCTTACGAAGCTTCGCCAAGCCTACCTGAATATCAGCAAGACAGCTTCGATGCCTATGTGACCAAAACACAAGACTGGCTATTAAAAAACCGTGTGTTCATCACCGAAGACAAGCAATTAGAGGTCCAACTTAATTCACCCACCGAGTACCAACCTACCTCACCAAATGGTAAAGCAGTTCTGTTGGTCCATGGATTAGGTGACTCGCCGTATTCGTTCAAAGACATTGCAGAACATTTAGCCGACCAAGGTTACTTGGTGAGAACCGTGCTGCTTCCAGGTCACGGCAGCCGAGCAGGTGACTTAATGCGACCGCATCTCGAAGATTGGCAAGGCGTGGTGGCTCATCATACTAAGTTACTTGAGCAAGAGTACGATTCAGTATGGCTAGGCGGTTACTCTACCGGTGCAAACCTTGTGACTTCACAAGCGATGAAGGATTCAAAGATCGCAGGATTACTGTTGTTTTCACCTGCATTTCAACCGAATTCATCGGCCGTGCAATACGCGGGGCTAGCGAGCTATTTTGTGACTTGGGCGGACCAAGATCCTGAAGACAACATACTGCGTTATAACTCACTGCCAATGAACGGAGCATCGGTATACTACGAGACCTCAGAAATCGTTCGTGACGACTTAAAAGAGAAACAATTCGACAAGCCAGTGTTCATTATGATGAGCGAAGGCGACAGTGTGATTGACACTAATTTCGTTCAACAGGCGTTTACTGAATCTATGCCGAATCCGAATAACGTATTGGTATGGCAAGGGGAAACTAAGCTCGATGACCCTCGCGCTGTACAATACAGCATGAAAATCCCAGAGCAACGTATCTCAAACGGTTCTCACATGGGCTTGTTGTTCTCACCAAACAATCCGTATTACGGTATCAATGGTAGTGAGAAAATCTGCTCTAACGGGCAAGAAGAGGGCTTTGAGGAAAAGTGTAATGCGAACAGCGAAGTGTGGTATTCAGCATGGGGATACCGTGAAGAAGGTAAAAATCACGCTCGCCTAACGTATAACCCTTACTTCTCCGACTCAATGGCCAAACTAGATTCAGTGCTAAACTCGGCAGGTTAGTCAGACAAACTCATAAAAGCTAAAAAGCTCACTAGCGACTCGCTGTGAGCTTTTTTTATACATATCTTTTTTGCGAGTCAGTTGCCTAACGCTATATGGTCCACACCACACGCACAGCAAGCAAGATCAAAACGATACCTGAAAGTCGATCAATCAACTGCGCTTTTGAACGGATTCGTTCAACAATGAGAGGGCTAGATAGCACCAAGGTGATGAAGGTGTACCATAGGCCATCAACAATCAGCGGAGTCGAAACAATAATCACTTGGTTGGTCAGCTCATTGCCAAGCGCGACAAACTGGCTAAACAGAGCGATGAAGAACAGTGCGATCTTAGGGCTCAAGATAGAGATTAAGAAAGCTTCACGAGCAGACTGCATGTAGCTCATCTGTTCACCAGCTTCTAATTTGGCAGCTACACCACCTTTCGAACGCAGAGCATTGACCCCCAAGTACAACAGATAAGCTGCACCCGCCAAGCTAATACCTTTAAATAACGTTGGAGATTGCTCCAATACCACTGCTAAGCCTACGATGGTTGCAAACGCATAAATACCAATACCCGCAGCGTGTGACCAAGCAGCGATAAGCCCATTAATACGACCACCAGCTAAGCTGTGTTTAGCGATCATTGCTAAACTTGGCCCCGGAGACATTGCTCCCAATAGGCAAATCGCCAATAAAGAAAACCAAATTGTTACCGTCATCATTCCATTCCTAGTCAAACCATGCGTTCTAGTTGAACGCTCTACCATTGATAGTTAGCATAATTATCACTTGGTATTATTTGAAATCAAAGATAATCATCATAGGTATGATTTCAAGTCATACTGATATTGTAACTCGACTTTTGCATTGCCTCGAACGCCTTTTCTCGAGCCCATTTATGTGCAGAGTCGTTGTCGTACTTTGGGTGCCACATCAACCAATAGGTGTGCATTTCGGTTTCGAATGGCAATGGAAAATACTTAACCTCTAGATGCCTACCTAGGTTATAGGCGATGTGTTCCGGTACGATCATCAAATAATCGTCTTGCATTAACACGTTACTTGCCGATGAAAAGAAAGGAACCTTAAATGCCACTCTGCGTTTCAGCCCTTGCTTTTTCAATGCAATATCGGCGTAGCTGTCTTTGTCCCCTCCTCCAGTCACCTTGATATGAGAGTACTGGACAATATCTTCGGAACTTAACGCCTCTTGCTGAGCCAATGGATGTGATTTGCGCATTAAACACACCGATTTGTCCTCTCCAAGCTTGGTGCTCGAGACATGCTCCGGCTTTTTAGGAAACATGCTGGAAGCCAAGTGGATTCCTGATTCATTGAGTGATTCAAGGTAGTTTGGCTGCCACAAACGGTAGGCCAAATTGATGTTCGGCGCGTCTGCTGATACCTCGGCAACAATCACTGGCAAAATATACTGAGCAACATAGTCACTAGAAGACAATACAAACTCACCCTGCCACTCTTGAGGTTCAAATGGTTTGTCATCTAGCAAGTGGTCAAATTCACCGAGTAGGTCATCGAGTTTCTCTTTAAGCAAAATAGCTCGATTGGTTGGCACCAGCTTATTACCATCACGCACTAATAGAGGATCGCCACATAAATCTCGTAGCTGGCTAAGTTGGCGGCTCACCGCTGATTGTGTGATATGCAGACGTTGTGCGGCTCGACTCACATGACACTCTTCAAGAAGGACATGTAATGAACGCAGTAGGTTTAAGTTAATATTGCCTAGCATGAATGTACCGTCGGATTCAGCTTGTTAAAAAACTCGGTCAACACGGTATGAGTCATTAGATGGCGAAGCTCTGGATAGCTTTGCAGCTGATCGCGAACTTGATTTAAACGTTCCATACTCTCGACCTCGACATACAGCATCATATCAGTCTCTCCACTAATTGAGTGGCACCATTGCACACCGTCAATACCATGAATTTGGTTCGCGTAAGACTCGCAACTATGGTCACTGCTCGACAGGTCGAACTTCAACGAAATATAAGCGCATACGTTTTTCGTTTGGTTGGGCTCATCGACAAGAGCGCAGTAACCTTTTATGACTTTGTCGCTTTCTAACTTCTTAATTCGCGCATTCACCGCCGAACGAGAGAGGCTCACTTCTCTCGCAATATCGCTCACTGAGCAACGAGCATTGCTTTTTAGGATATCCAAAATTTGGCGATCAAATTTATCCATGCTTTTGATTCTTCCCATTTATTGTTCTATTTATCACGCCTAATTTGACACAACTCTTGAACTTATAACAGTCGCTGTTTACGACAGCCGACACTTTGACCGTTAATCCAAGAAATACCGTTAAAATGGCGGCGGCTTACGACGTTTCGCTAGCTGTATTATTGATGACGACAATGTATGCTTTCATTCACACTCTTTCCATTCCCAGATCAAAATCGTCACAAGCTAGGAGAGCGAATGACCCAGCTAAAACAAGAAATCACGCTAATGTCCGGCATCGGGCAACTTTCAACAACCTTGCTTGGTACTGGGCTATTTATGATTCCCGCTATCGCGGCAGGTATTGCAGGTCAATTATCACTGTTAGCCTGGTTAATCCTGTTTATCGCCATTTGTCCTATTGCTCTCACTTTCGCCGCGCTAGGTAAACGCTACCCGAACGCGGGAGGCACTGCCTATTTTGTTCGCCAAGCGTTTAGTGAACGATTGGAAACGAGTGTCGCTTGGTTGTTTGTTAGTGTAGTACCCGTGGGTATTCCAGCTGCTATCGCATTAGCTGGCGGCTTTGCTCAACAGTTATTACCAGCACCGCTCGACACACCACTCGGAGCTCAGTTCTTTACCGTAGCGCTACTGATTGCGGTCAATCTTATGGGCAGTAAATCTTCCGGCCGCCTACAAACCGTGATTGCCCTGTCAATCTTTGCCTTAGTTAGTGCTTTCGTTTGGAAGGCTGAGATCACTGTAACCGATATAGCGGTACCTAGCCTATCCTCTGACTCCATGTGGTCTATTGGCGCGGCACTGGCAGTGATGTTTTGGTGTTTTGTCGGAATCGAAGCTTTTGCTCATATGGGGGAGGAATTCAAAAACCCTCAAAGAGATTTCCCTATTGCTATCATAGTTGGTTGTTTCGTTGCTGGCTTAATGTATTGGGCTTGTTCAGTGGTGATCCTCAAGCTAGGTGCGTATGGCTCTGCGGAATTTGACGCCGCATCAATCCCATGGCTAACTGAACAACTGTTTGGTAATGGGTTTAAAGCTGTTATCAGTGTGCTTGGTTTCTTTGCCTGTTTCGCTAGCCTGAATCTATACACCCAAAGCTTGTCACGAATGGTCTGGGCTCAGGCTCGTCAACACCGACCTGATGGCAAAATGGCACAGCTCAATAGCCGCGGAGTGCCGCTCTGCCCAACGTTAGCAATCGGCGTTATCGCACTGATTTCATGTGTAATCGGCGAGCTGTCCAATCTAGATCTTGAGTTCTTTCTTAAGCTCGCTAACGGTATTTTTGTTCTGGTTTATCTGCTCGCAATGCTAGCCGCCTGCCGACTTCTGAAAGGTACTTCTAAATACACGGCGATGCTTTCGTTGGTTATCTGCACTATCGTGTTTATCTGCCTAAGTTGGTCAATGCTGTATGCTGTGACGATTTTTGTGACATTGTCACTCCCTTGGCAAAAATGGTTCGGTAAACCCACAGTTTCTATCGATAAGTTATAAGTACTACAGATACCTTTACTGATAAAAAAGCCGAGCGATCGCTTTGATCTTCGGCTTTATTTCTGCCAAACGAATATTCCCAAAACCCAATAACGCCCCATTCCAACCACGCTCAACACTCGAGCCATATTCGTAAAAAGAAAATGGGCGAATAATAATATTGTCGAGCTCAGCTCTTCGGCTCCATTCATGTTCAGAAATGCCACCATTCCATTTGACGGTTACATGCAGTCCCGCCGCTTGGCTTATCACCTCAAGGTCGCCGTTAAACTCACTTTCAATCGCATCGATCATCGCTTCGTACTTGAGTTTATACGAACGACGCATCTTCCTGATATGGCGTAATAAATCACCTTCACGAACAAAATCAGCCAATGCTTCTTGCGTATGGCTTGCGGTGTCTCCACTGAGCGCATCTTTAATCTCGAGACACTTTGCAACCAAGTGCTCTGGAACCACCAAATACCCCAAACGAAGGCCATTGAACATCACCTTACTTAGTGAGCCGACATAGATAATACGATCATCCAAGCCAAGCTTGCCCGCTAGCCCTTGCATACTGGTATATGGACGGTGAGCGAACTGAAACTCGCTGTCATAGTCATCCTCTATGATCCAAGATTGGTTTTGGTTCGCCCAATCAATCAGCTTAAGGCGCTGCTCAGTATTAAGCGTAGTCCCCATCGGGTATTGGTTACTTGGAGTGACGTACAAAGCCTTGGCTTTACTGGAGAGGACTTTATCGATATCAAGCCCAACCTTTTCTCGCACCGCCACACCGTCTAATTTGAGCTTTAACAGATCAACGATTTTATGGACTTGTCGATACCCAGGTTCTTCCATCAATAGTTCATCCCCCATCATCAACGTT
Source organism: Vibrio sp. 10N.261.52.A1 (assembly GCF_002876325.1). Lineage (NCBI taxonomy): Bacteria > Pseudomonadati > Pseudomonadota > Gammaproteobacteria > Vibrionales > Vibrionaceae > Vibrio > Vibrio sp. 10N.261.52.A1. The sequence continues at coordinate 8,962 of NZ_MCYD01000678.1, read as the reverse complement.
GCCATCAAACCAATGGAAATCGCTTGTTGCGCCCCCGCCGTGATAATAACTCGATCAACGTGACAGCGAACTGAGCGACTGCTCGCGAGATAGCCACTGAGCGCATCTCGTAAAGCCACACTCCCTTGGACGTCTTGGTTGCCTGCAATGTTTTGACGCGTTGAATGTCGCTGCAGTAGCCTTTGCCATTTCGCAAAAGGGAAAGCGTTGAGATCAGGCACTCCGGGGGCAAAGCCACTATTGATATCATGCGTTGTCGCTATGGCTCTAGGTACTACCGAAGCCTGTGCAGCCACCTGACTCGTCTTTTGAACAAGGTTAGGTTGAGACGAGTTCAAGAAATGTTCGGGCTGTTCGACCGACACATAAAAGCCAGATCCCTTACGACTTTCGATATAGCCCTCCGTGACTAACTGCTCATACGCGTAGATCACCGTATTTCGGCTCACCGATAACTCAACAGCCAACTTGCGCGTTGAAGGTAACTTGCTGCCTTTACTCCATAAATCTTGAACGATCTTCTCTCTGATCGCATGAAATAAAGCGGTTTGACGCGTGTCATGTTGCTCACTAAGTTGTAGGTCACCGACATCGATAGGCTGCATAACTGGATCCAAATAGTGTTTAAAAGTGGCTCTATTTAATAGACCAGTTAATCGCTACATTAATCAAAAGGCAATGATTAAGGAGCGATTATGTTATCTAACACGAAAAGAACCACTATTAAGAAAGGGGCTCATAAAGCGGTATTTGAACAAGAGAAACTGCATCAAATCATTGATGAAAGCTTAATCGCACATATTGCTTTGCAGGGCGAACAAGGGCCGATGGTGATACCAATGTTGGCATGGCGAGTGGGTGACATGGTCTACATTCATGGTGCAAAAAACAGTCGCTTGCTTAGAGGGCTTAAAAAGGGTGAACCAACCTGTTTAACATTCACGCTATTTGATGGCTGGGTGTTGGCTCGTTCAGCCTTTCATCACAGCGCACACTACCGTTCAGCGGTTGTACTGGGTTCATTTTCAGTCATCGACGACAATCAAGAAAAGGATCGCTTGCTGAATATCTTCATTGAGCAGATAGCCCCTGGTAGAACCGATGAGGTTAGGCTGAGCAATAAAAAAGAGCTCACTGCGACTGAGTTATTGGCGATACCATTAACTGAAGCATCGGTGAAAATTGGTAAGCATGGTGTGAATGACGATCTGGCTGATATGGATATCCCTGTATGGGCTGGGGTACTTCCCTATCGAACCGTTGTGGGCCCACTAGAAACGGTACCCGAGCAAGAGGGGCTCATTGAAAAGCCTGACTACCAACAAGCTTATGGTGAACGTTGGTATCAGAATTAGCACGATAGGGTGGTCAATAGAGGATAGTTGTATACAATCTGGTTTATCAAAATTTTAACATTAGTAAATAACGTAGCCAGACGATGCAGACGAATAAGGACTTTCAACAACATCAGGGCTTGCTCAATGGTATTGGGCAAGTCTATTTCACCCCTTCTCTCGTGACGTCGGTTCTACTATTGTTTGCGATCTCAATGGAGTCACTTCCGCTGGCTTTACTCACCTTGCTTGGCGCGAGTTGCAGCTACACATTGGCTCGTGGTGTCTATACATTTAGTCATACCAACAGCAAACCAAATCATCACATAAACAGTGGAATGTATGCGCTAAACGGAGCGCTGATTGCTCTGTTCATCGGAAACTTTTTTGGTGTGACGCCACTATTGGTGGTAGTAACAATATTCGGTGCACTACTCACCGTACCTATCGCTAATATCGTATTCAGATTTGATAAATATCGAGGTTATACCAGCGCGTTTATCCTTATTGCTTGGCTGATTTATGCACTTCAATCGAGCTTGGACCTTTCGGTCTTTTCTCCATCAGATTCTAATCGGATACCGCTGATGAATATTGATGTTGATTTTGGAACTCTGCTGCCCACTTTTATTCTGACCATACTTAAAGGGATCAGCCAAGTCAGCTTTATCAACAACGAATGGACAGGGCTGATTATTTTAATTGCTATCACGCTCCACAGCGTCAAATACGCAGTTTGGATCGTGTTGGCTGCAGTCATCAGCACTCTGTTTAGCGACATGATTGGTGTTGATGACACACTGATTTCTCAAGGGTTGTATGGCTACAACGCCATTTTAGCGACATTGGCACTCGTTCTCTATCCAACAAGAGTTACATGGCAGTTGGTTATCGCGGTTATGCTCTGCAGTTGCCTAATCACCCTTATTTTTCATCGACTAGAACTCATCCCGTTAACGGCACCTTTCGTTCTCAGCACCTGGCTAATGGTTTATTTATCTAGCAGATTACAAAAAACCAATGTCGCATAGTAATGCCATTATAAATCGCTCCTGAACCTTTCTATGTATTGCTTCGGTGTTAAACCTCGATGTTTCTTAAACATTCGATTAAAACTCGCGACATTGGTATAGCCTAAGCGTTTCGCAACCTCTTCAATGGACAATTTATAACTCAACAACTCCACAGCAACATTGCTTAATGCATAACCCATAATGGTAGAAAAGTTGACACCCAATTTATGCAAGCGCCGTTGAAACTGTTGCTCAGATAACCCCAGTAAACTCGAGACCTTGTACAAGGTCGGCAACCCAAAGTGGCGGCTGTAGTTGATCATCTCATACGTCACTTTATGTTCATCACCGGCATCTGGCATATTGAGGTAATTGTCTAGATCATGAAAATTCATCGCCAAACCCATTTTCCCAACACTCGGTGACTGATTAATCGATAGTCTCGACTTACTTGGAATCCAAACCTCGGTGCGGGGTTGGCCCCATTGAATATTGCAACCGAAGTACTTTTCATAAAGGTCAACGTTTTCACGATACCCTGCGATAGAAACGAACGCTGGTTTGAAATCAGGCCCTAAATATCGCCTAATAATCTTCATCATGAAAATTGCGATACGCACTGAGTCATGAACCTTACCAACTTCAGAATACTCAGGATTATCGTAACACCACTTAATTAAGCTCCCAGCCTGAGTTCCATAGAGAAAAGCCCCCGACTGTAAACAGTGCAGTCCAATATTGACTCTACGAATAGTTGAAGCTAAGTCGTGTCCGGAGAAGAACCAGTTAGCAAGTGGCCCTAATCTCTCAACATCCACCCTATCGGCAAGCTTCAAAATAATGTCGGGATCGTTCGTTTGCTGCTCGAGTAAGCCGTACCATTTATCCACTTCATTGACAGGAATCAGGTTCAAAGCGTTAGCGAAGACTGACTTGGGAATGCCTAAAGAATCCATATCTATGTCGCGGTTAGCCGCCGCATACTGATAAATGCCTAAAATTCCTAATGCTCTTAAGAAGTTACAATTGTTCATTCGTGATAAACCCTGAAATGTAATTACAGATCAAATCATTTACCTGTCATTATTGAAGTAATTGGTAAATTTGCAACCTATAAATCGGATATCTATCACACTCAGCGCTCAATTTAGCTTAGGGTTTATCAATGAGTTTAGTAAGTGTCCCATTTGTCGGAACTGGCGCTGATACAGCGCTACACGTAGTTGCGGGGGTTGTATTGGTCGCAACCATTGCCGCCGCATGTTACGGGTTCTGGCGTGTTCATGAATTACCAATCAATAAAGCTCACAGTAAAGAGCATCAACAACTCGGTTTGATCACAGCACTCACATGGATTGGATTTTTATGGCACTGGGTATGGGTACTCGCCGTGATCTTAGCATTCGTTGATATGGAGAAAGCCATTATCAACCTGAGAGATACATGGAAAGCACCACCAACACCAAAAGATTCAACCACGACTAAAACTAAAGGTGAGGAGAACCAAACATGTTAGAAGGTTTAGCAATTTGGGCGCTGTTCATCTATTTATTGAGACTGATTGGTATGCCTTGGAACAAAGGCACAAAAGCGTTTGCTTACCTTGGAGGTACATCATGGCTGATGTTTGTATGGGTCGGACTGATTAACTTCACGCCAATGGATTTGTCTGGGGGCTCTGTGGTTCAATCGCCACACATTCAATTGCGTCCAGATTCAACCAATGTGTCTGGGAAAACCACGAAGGTACATATTCACCCGAACCAAGACGTGGCTGAAGGGCAATTGATCTACGAGATCGACGACACCAAATATGTGATCGCTCGAGACAAGGCACAGGTTCAGTTAGAGTCAGCAGAGGTCGCTCTAGATACCGCTCGTCAAGAAGTCAGTATCGCAAAAGTCAGCTACCAATCAGCGCTTGAAGACATCAAAGCTTCGATAGCACAAATTGAGTCAGCAAAGACCGACTTAGTTTTGCAGTCTAAGACACTGGATCGTTATCAAAAGCAAAACAGTGTGGTTGAACACACCATTACAGAGTCTGACATCGACCAACAAACCGCAAAGGTGGACTTAGCAACACACAACGTCACTACGCTTGAATCTCAGTTGAGTAAAAAAGAAGTAGATGCGGAGAACGCTAAATTAAACATCCACAAAGCCGAAACCAATGTAAGTAAGAAGCAAACCGAGGTCGACTCTGCAAAAGCCACATTGGCACAAGCACAGTGGGACTTGAATAGCACGAAAGTAACGGCGCCATCAGATGGCTTTGTTACCAACTTTATTCTTCGTGAAGGGCAACGTGTTTCGATGATGCCTCGTATACAAATGTATACCGAAGAGAAATACGTGTTAATGCGAGTAAACCACCAAGCGATTCGCAACATCAAAGTCGGTCAGCCTGCGGAGTTCGCAACAGCGGTATACCCAGGGAAAATCTTCTCTGCGACAGTAGAAGGAATTGTGGAAGCAACGGGTGAGGCACAAGCCAGCTTATTAGGTATCGATGAACAGGTTCGAGTAACCACAGGTCGAAACCTTCAGAACAAGCACCACTTCGTTCGTTTGAAGATTGATGAAACAGAAGGTTACGACATCCCTGTCGGCTCAGTAGGGCTTGCTTGGGTTAGTGGTGAGAAGCCAATTAGCTTTATGGCCTTCCTCGATGTTATCCGTGGCATCATCATCAGAATGAAGTCTCAGCTATACTTCTTCTACTCTATCTAACCACCTTCTTCATTGGTGAACAATTCAAAGCCCGTATGATCAAATATCATACGGGCTTTTTCGTCTTTTACTCTAAAGTGATATGTGTTACGCACAAAGCAAAGCCAACAATCGAACAATCAACTCTTCTTTTAGACTAAACCAAACCACTATAAATCGCAAAATGCATTTGCAAAATGCAAAAACAAGATATTAAAATGCGAACATATCGCTCAAATACGCACCAAATTGCTATAAAACAGACAATTAATAAGAGTTTTAGAGTTGGCACACTAACTGCAATGTAATCTAGTGACCCTTCTTAAGCCGAGGGTCACCTAGCCAACTGACGTTGTTAGTGAACCTATTCTTGTTCACAAAATATATAAGCCAATCGCGATTATTGCGGTTGGCTATTTTTTTACCTGTCGTTTGGCTAACCAATCCCCCCTCGATACAGACACCCATTCAATCGCATAACAATCAACATTCATAGTCAACCATCACTAGTAGACACCCAATACGCTATAGAAAACGTTTTCTATTAATTTCTACGAAATAAATCATAAAAATAACCGTATGTTTTATATAGAAATTGACAAGAAAACTGATTTTAAGCCGGCTCTATTGACAAAATTAGCATTGACTATGTGATTTATATCACCATAATGCGCACGTTTGCCTGCAATACGGCGACCGTTAATTTTAATTTTGATCATTTGCGGAGGTTAAAAAATGGCTGCTGATAATAACTACAGTCTAGGGCCGGTTCCAACATCGGCTAGGAAAGGAGTTGCTTCACTCACCATGGTAATGCTTGGACTCACTTTCTTCTCTGCAAGTATGTGGACAGGTGGTTCACTCGGGACAGGCCTTTCATTCAACGATTTCTTCCTCGCCGTTCTCATCGGTAACCTAATTCTCGGTATTTACACTTCTTTTCTTGGCTACATCGGCTCATCTACTGGCCTCTCTACTCACCTCCTTGCTCGTTTCTCTTTCGGTACCAAAGGCTCATGGCTTCCTTCTGCTCTACTTGGTGGCACACAAGTCGGTTGGTTTGGCGTAGGTGTAGCGATGTTCGCGATTCCAGTACAAAAAGCGACAGGCATTGATACCAACACCTTAATCATCGTATCTGGTTTGCTAATGACAGGTACTGTGTACTTCGGTATTAAAGCGCTCATGGTGCTGTCAGCGGTCGCCGTTCCCGCTATTGCTATTCTGGGTGGTTACTCAGTACTGACAGCCGTAGACAGTGTTGGTGGTTTAGAGCAGCTACAACTTATCAAGCCAGAAACGCCAATGGACTTCTCAATGGCCTTAGCTATGGTTGTCGGTTCATTTGTTAGTGCAGGTACATTAACGGCTGACTTCGTGCGCTTCGGTAAGAAACCAGCGAGCGCAGTACTGATTACCATGGTCGCGTTTTTCATCGGTAACTCGCTGATGTTCATCTTCGGTGCGGCTGGTGCAGCAGCAACAGGTCAAGCGGACATTTCAGATGTGATGATCGCTCAAGGTCTACTACTGCCTGCGATTATCGTACTAGGTTTAAATATCTGGACGACCAACGAAAACGCGCTTTACGCATCAGGCCTAGGCTTCTCTAACATCACAGGCCGCTCAAGTACTACAATGTCTATCATTAACGGCATTATCGGTACGATTTTCGCGCTGTGGTTATACAACAACTTTGTTGGCTGGTTAACCTTCCTTTCGCTAGCGATTCCACCAATTGGTGGCGTTATCATCGCCGACTTCTTCGCGAACCGTAAACGTTACAAAGATTTTGCAAATGCGGAGTTCCAAACCGTTAACTGGGCTGGCATTATCGCGGTTGCAACAGGCGTAGCAGCAGGTCACTTCCTCCCTGGCGTTGTTCCTTTGAACGCCGTGTTAGGTGGTGCAATCAGTTACCTAGTGCTAAACCCTCTATTGAATAAAAAAGCTCTGAAATCTCAGGCCGCTTAAGGACACACTATGACAACCTTATTAATCAAGAACGCGAAACTTCAAGACCAAGAAGGCTTGAAACAGATTCTGATTGAAAATGGTCAATTTTCTCGCATTCTCGATAATGACGCGCAAATCAATCATCAAGGCGATATCCTTGATGCACAAGGCGGCATTGCGGTTTCTCCTTTCTGTGAACCGCACATTCACCTTGATACGACTCAAACTGCTGGTGAGCCTAACTGGAATATCTCTGGTACCTTGTTTGAAGGTATTGAGCGTTGGGCTGAGCGTAAAGAACTGCTTTCAATTGAAGATGTTAAGTCACGTGCGAAGCAAACTTTGAAATGGCAGATTGCCAACGGTGTACAACACGTTCGTACTCACGTAGACGTGTCTGATCCAACGTTAGTCGCGCTAAAAGCCATGGTTGAAGTACGTGAAGAGATGAAAGAATGGGTCGACATCCAGATCGTTGCATTCCCTCAAGAAGGCATTCTTTCATACCCTAACGGCAAAGAACTTCTTGAAGAAGCGGTGAAGATCGGTGCTGACGTTATCGGTGCTATCCCACACTTTGAGTTCACTCGTGAATACGGTGTTGAATCGCTGCACTATGTATTTGAACTTGCACGTAAATACGACTGTCTCATCGACGTTCACTGTGACGAAATCGACGACGAACAATCTCGTTTTGTTGAGACACTGGCAGCCCTAGCTCATAAGTTCGAAATGGGCGAAAAGGTAACAGCAAGCCATACGACAGCGATGGGCTCTTATAATGGTGCTTACGCATCTCGCCTATTCCGCCTATTGAAAATGTCTGGCATCAACTTCGTTGCAAACCCGTTAGTGAACATTCACTTACAAGGCCGCTTCGATGACTACCCTAAACGTCGTGGCGTGACTCGCGTTAAAGAGATGCTAGCAGCGAACATCAACGTCTGTTTTGGTCACGATGATGTGTTCGACCCATGGTACCCATTAGGCACTGCAAACATGCTTCAAGTACTCCATATGGGGCTACATGTGACGCAAGTGATGGGCTATGACCAAATCAACAACTCGCTTGATTTAATTAGCAAAAACTCGGCTCGCACGCTGAACATTCAAAACAACTATGGTATCGAAGAAGGTAAGCCTGGTAGCCTACTGATTCTTCCTGCAGAGAATGGCTTTGATGCAGTGCGCCGCCAAGTTCCTGTGCAGTACTCAGTACGTCACGGTAAAGTGATCGCAGAGACACAACCAGCGAAGACCAAAATTAATCTAGATAAAACTGAAGATGTAAGCTTTAAACGCTAATATCGTCTATAATTATGATCGAATAAAAGGAAGCTGAGATGCTTCCTTTTGTTGTGTTGTGCGAAGCGATAAAACTATCACTAATTCAGTGTGTTTTTTGTAGATTCGCACGGTATGACAAAAAAAACACTGATTTCGCAATCAATGTGTGTACATCTCGAAAGACTGTGTTAACATGCACTCGCTCTGTTAGCCGGAGTTATTTAAGTTAGATGAATAGTAAAAAATTGACATGTAAAATCGTTACCCGTTTTTGTAAGTAGTTTTTCCTTATTTCTTAGCAATATTAAATAATTCAATTATCAGCGCATTGCATTGAATGCAATCAACAATTTAGAAAATTTATGAATAAGGGACAAATTATGTCTAACACAAATACTGGCACTGTAAAATGGTTTAACGAAGAGAAAGGTTTCGGCTTCATTTCTCAAGACAACGGCGGCGCTGACGTATTCGTACACTTCCGTGCTATCGTTTCTGAAGGTTTCAAAACTCTGAAAGAAGGCCAAAAGGTTTCTTTCGAAGTTGAAAACGGTCAAAAAGGCCTACAAGCAGCAAACGTTGTTGCTCAATAATTAGCATTTAGCTAAAAAGAATTTTAAAGCGCTGATTTTTATTGGCGCTTTTTTGTATCTGTCGAAA